>JALUXI010000228.1 GCA_027019045.1 Piscirickettsiaceae bacterium
ATTGCGCAAAGTCTGGCTTGAGACCTGTGCCACACTCTCGCCCGTCACCAATGCATCAATCCCCATTTCATCAGCCACCTGCTCTGCTGCTTTAAGCATCAATCGCTTCAACATCACTCCCAAATAGCTTTCATGGATAGAGCGGAACATCTCTGCCACCACTGCCTCAAAAGGAATGGTAATAAATTGAATACGGTGAGAAGCCGAATACTGGCTCCATAAATAGAGCGCCACCTGTTTTACCCCAATTTCATGTGCTGCACCGCCTAGATTAAAAAAGATGAAATGGGTTTTCATCCCCCGTTTAATCGTCAAAAAGCTCGCCACAGTCGAATCAAATCCACCCGACATCAACGACAACACATCCCCCTGCATCCCCAGCGGAAAGCCCCCTAGTCCTTGATAACGGTTGGTGACCAAATAGAGCTGCTGATGCGTCACCTCCAACTGCACCACCACCTCAGCGTGCTTAATATCCACCCCTTTCGGATTGCCTGCTCGATAGAGTGCCGCCCCCACAAAACGCTCCAACTCATTCGAGGTAAAATCATGCTCGCCACTGCGTTTGACCCTAACCACAAAGGTTTTGTCGGCAATCTTATCCACCGCCTGCTCAACCACAATATCAGCAATCTCCTCCTTCGTTTGAAAAGGAAACTCCAACACCTCCAACACTTGATCCACTCCAGGTGTCTGCTTCAATACCTTTGCAACAGGCTGATGAAATCGCTCATCACACTGCACCTCAATCTTGTCCCAAAAGCGTTTCACCACAATCTCACCATCAATGCGTTTTAACAAAGTCCGTAAATTATCATGCAACTGGGCAATCATCTTTTTCTTCACCGCATTGCCCTTGACCATAATCTCTGGAAACAGCTTCACTACAAATTTCATCTAACCTTCCTTTTTCAATCTATTTCAATCTAAATATATGCCAAACATTCTAAGCCATTGCCACTTTTTCTGCGGCAAAACTTGGAGAAACTTCAAACACCGTGTTATCATTCCAATAGTTTTTTAATCGCAATAAAGTAAAGAGAGTAAACACTATGAAAAGATTGCAAGACATCTTGGCCAAAGACGGCGTCGCTTATGAGTTAGAACAAGTCATCGACGACACCATTGTCGCCTGTAAAGACATCGCTCACAAACTTGCACAAGGTGCATTAGCAGGCATCTTAGGTTCAACTGAAGACGAAAATGTTCAAGGAGAAACCCAAAAACAACTTGATGTCATCTCAAACGACCTTTTGAAAAACATCCTGATCTCAAATATCAATGTCCGTGGTATCGGTTCTGAAGAAGAAGATTACACCGTAGCAGGTAATCCAGAAGGGAAATACCTAGTCACTTTCGATCCATTAGATGGCTCATCAAACATTGATGTTAACCTTTCAGTCGGTACTATCTTCTCTATCCTTGAAGCGAATGGCGAAGGTTCTGGCGATAACCAAGAACTTTTCCTACAGACAGGTCGCAACCAAGTGGCAGCTGGCTATGTCCTTTATGGTCCATCAGCCATCCTTGTTTTGACCACTGGCAAAGGCGTAAACTTCTACACCCTAGACCGCACCATCGGTGAATTCGTGCTAACTAAAGAACAGGTTAAAATCCCTGAAGAGACTTCAGAATTTGCCATCAATATGTCAAACCAACGATTCTGGGAACCCGAAATGAAAGCCTATATCGACGACTGCTTGAAAGGCGAAGAAGGTCCACTTGGCAAACGATACAACATGCGTTGGGTTGCCTCTATGGTGGCCGAAGTTCACCGCATCTTGGTCCGTGGCGGTATCTTCATGTACCCATGGGACAACCGTGATCCAAACAGAGCTGGCAAACTGCGTTTGATGTACGAAGGTAACCCAATGTCTTGGATTATCGAACAAGCAGGGGGGCTAGCCACCACAGGTCGTGAGCATATCCTAGATGTTCAACCTCAAGGAATTCATGACCGTGTACCTGTCGTACTCGGTTCGAAAAAAGAAGTTGAAACCATGATGTCTTACTACAAAAAATAAGCATCGGTTAGATTGAACCATCAGCACCCGCCTTTGCGGGTGTTTTGCATTTTAACGATTCGACTTGCTTCGTTAAAATTTTTAACTCATCTGAATAAGGAAAATAACCATGGGATACAATGCCGTTCCAGCTGGAAAAGATGTACCAAATGATGTCAATGTGATTATCGAAATCCCCGCTTTTGCTCCCCCGATCAAATACGAAGTCGATAAAGAGACCGATCTCGTCTGGGTAGATCGTTTACAAGGGGCGACCATGTCCTACCCTGCCAACTATGGCTACATTAACAATACCCTCTCTGATGATGGCGACCCTGTTGATGTTCTTGTGGTCACGCCACACCCTCTACTCGTCGGCTCCGTCATTCGTGCTCGCCCTATCGGTATCTTCTATATGGAAGATGATGGCGGTAAAGATGCCAAAGTCATCGCCGTTCCTGTCGATAAGTTGACCCCTATCTATAAAGATGTCGAAAAAGTAGAAGATATTCCACTACTCAAAGAACAAGTTGAACTCTTCTTTAGCCACTATAAAGACATTGAACCTGGCAAGTGGGTTAAAGTTGAAGGCTGGGGTGATGCCGATGCTGCGAGAGAAGAGATTCTTAATGGCGTAAAAGCATACGAAAAGTAAATGCTTTCAAACAAGTCGTGCTGGTAAGCGTCATGGGCAAACATTTATTCAATTGCTCAAGCTTCCCTAGCATGCCTTTCTTCCTCTACACCAAAAGCATAGCCCTCAAGGTCTGTGCTTTTTTTGCATCTGCGAAACCATAAGGAATTTGATATAATCCCCAGCAATTATTTTATAGAGAATTCATTATGTCAGTTGAAAAAAGAGATAAAAAGCTTCGTGCACGAGTCAAACTACTAGGAAACATTCTTGGTCAAGTCATTGAAGCTCAAGCTGGGAAAACCATTTATGATGGCGTTGAAAAACTCCGCAAAGGCTATCTCAAACTTAGGGAAGAAGAAGATCATCAACTTCGCCAAGAACTGATTCAATATATAGAATCCTTAGACCCAGATGAATTGACGCTGATTATTCGTGCATTTAATCTCTATTTCAGCTTAGTCAACCTCGCAGAAGAAGAGCACCAACATCACGAACGCCAAAGTCAACTGCGTTCTGACGGGCCTTTATGGACAGGCTCTGTTCTCGAAACCATTAAAGAATTCAAAAAAGACAGCCTCACCGCAGAACAGGTTGAAACACTACTCGATAAACTCTGCTACATCCCCGTTTTCACCGCTCATCCAACCGAATCCAAACGCCGTGCAGTGATGGAAAACTTGCGTCGTATCTTCCTCACACTGGACGAGCTCAATGAAGCAGAAGCCTATGACAATCCTTATGCCTACGAAGCGGTTCTGAAAAAACTGCATTATCAAATCCAAGTGCTGTGGAAAACCGATGAAGTTCGTCGTCAAAAACCGACCGTAGAAGATGAGATTCGCAATGGGATCTACTACTTCCGCCAATCTCTTTTCCAAGCAGTGCCTACCGTCTATGACTATATGGAACGAGCACTCTCTCGTCACTATCCAGAAGCCAATATTGAAACACCCAACTTTTTCACCTTCGGTTCCTGGATCGGTGGTGATCGAGACGGCAACCCCTATGTGACCCATGACACTACGGTTCATGCACTCTATCTTCAGTCTCGTGCGGTCATGTACGAATATCAGAAACGCGTCTTCGAACTCTCTGGTATGTTGACCCACTCTCGCCATCTGTGTGATATCAAGCAAGAATTGATCAACAAAGTCACTATTGTCGATGCTGACCTACTGGAAAAAGTGTTCCATAAACGCTCCGAGCGCTTCAAAGATGAACCCTATCGCCGTTTTCTCTATCTGATTCATGGCCGTCTTCAACAAAATATCAACTATATCGAAGCCCAAGTGTATGGCAACCCGATTGAAAAAAGTCGTTTTGCCTATCACTCTGAAGAAGAGCTGAAAGAAGACCTGCAACTCATTTATGACTCCCTCTGTGGGCATGGCGATCAAAATGTCGCTGACGCTGACCTGAAAGACCTGATTCAACTGGTCGAAACCTTTGGTTTCTATCTGATGCGTCTGGATATACGCCAAGAATCCACCGTGCATACGGATGCGGTGGCTGATCTACTGCGTCATATCAATATTGACTACCATGCACTCAATGAACAAGAACGCCTTGAACTACTGAGCAAACAAATCTCAAGTGCCACCATTATCGACACCCAACACCTCGCCTTAGACAACATGACAAAAGAGGTTTTGGATGTTTTCAATGTCATTCGTGAGATGCGTAAAGAGATCAGCCCTAAAGCTTTCAATAACTATGTCATCTCCATGACGCACCAAGCCAGCCATATTTTAGAAGTCCTTTTCTTGGCGCATCAAACAGGCTTGGCAGGCTACAATGCGGGTGAACCCTACTGTAATGTAAGCGTCTCCCCTCTATTTGAAACCATTGAAGATTTAGAACACATTGTGCCAGTGACGACTGCACTGTTTGACAACCCCACATACAATGCACTGTTAAAATCTGCCGGTAACCTTCAAGAGATCATGCTCGGCTATTCAGATTCAGCCAAAGATGGTGGAAACCTCTCTTCAGCCTGGAGCCTCTACCAAGCTCAAGAGCAAATCATGAAGTTGGCGGATGATTACGGTATTGATGTGCGTCTGTTCCACGGTCGAGGGGGAACTGTTGGACGAGGCGGCGGCCCAACTCACTTTGCCATCCTGTCACAACCCACTGGCACCGTACGAGGTTCGATTAAATTTACCGAACAGGGCGAAGTCCTTTCGTACAAATATAGCAATGCAGAAACCGCCGCTTATGAGCTCTCTTTAGGGGTAACCGGCTTGATGAAAGCTAGTCTCTGCTTGGTTAAAGAGATTCCAGAAGACCCACAGGAATACCTTGAAACTATGCAACTGCTGGCGAAAGATGGCGAGTATGAATATCGAGAGCTGACCGATCGTACGCCTGGCTTCTTTGAATTCTTTTATGAAGCCACCCCTGTGAATGAGATTGGGCTACTCAATATCGGCTCTCGCCCCTCTCACCGTAAAAAAGGCAATCTCTCCAAATCCTCCATCCGAGCCATCCCTTGGATCTTCGGCTGGGCACAAGCTCGTCTCACTTTCCCTGCATGGTATGGCACAGGTTATGCCGTGCAGAAATGGATTGAACAACACTCTGATGAAACCTTAAAAGAGATGTATGAGAACTGGCCATTCTTCCGTGCATTGATCAGCAATATTCAGATGGCACTGTATAAAACCGATCTGAAAATTGGTCACAGCTATGCACAATTGGGTAAAAACAAAGAAGTGGCTGAAAAAATCTACAATATGATTGCGACGGAGTATAAACGCACTGTTGACGGCAGTTTAGAGGTCAGTGGCAATGAGTATCTAATGCAAGATACGCCTAGCCTAGCACTCTCACTCTCTCGTCGTAACCCTTATTTGGAGCCGCTTAACAATATTCAGATTGTTCTGCTTAAGCGCTACAAAAATGAAGCTTTGCCAGAGGAAGAGCGACAAAAATGGCTGCCTCCGTTATTAAACAGCATCAATGCCATTGCAGCAGGCATGCGTAATACGGGTTAGCCTCTATTTGAGCACCATTCAAAATAAGCGTATAATAAACGGCTCAAAAATGAGCCGTTTTTTATAGGATTCAAAAATATGCAAATTACGCTTTTAAAATCAAAACTGCACCGTGTCACCACCACACATGCTGAACTGGATTATGAAGGATCCTGTGCAATCGACGGCCACCTGCTGGACACCGCAGGGATTCGAGAATACGAACAGATTCAAATTTACAATATCAACAATGGTGAACGATTCACTACTTACGCCATCCGTGCTGAAGAACACAGCGGCATCATCTCAGTTAATGGTGCGGCGGCACATAAAGCCAGCCCAGGTGACCTATTGATTATCGCTACCTATGCGGTGCTAGATGAAAAAGAAGCCAACAGCTTCAAACCCGTCATGCTCTATTTCAACGAGCAGAACCAAATCATCCATAGCCGCAACACCATTCCTAAGCAAATGAAAGAAGCAGGCTAGCCCCTGCTTCATGCCTTATTTATTCATTTCCTTCGTATCCCTCATTTCCTTCGTACCCATGTTGTCCCTCACTTCCTTCATACCCCTCACCATAATAAGGCTTCGTGACAGGTTGTGAATTGACAGGCTGTGTATTTGTCGTCTGACTGCTAGCATTCTGAGGAAGATTGCTCAAGGTTTGAGAAAAATGCGCCAATGCAGTCTGAGCATCAACCAAACTGCCATTAGTTAGCTGACTCACAATATTAGAAGCATCGTTATCAAAAGTGGCGGTATTATCAAAATTTACAGTTGTTACCGTGACTTTACGCTGTTCCTGTGGGGTCGGTAACTGAATACCATTATTCGGATTACCATCTCCATCCAAAGTCATCAGTAAACGCACTCTATTGACAACACCTGGATCAGATGCCTTTGCAGGCTGAACTTGAACCGTCTGCTTCGTGCCCGTTTGCGTCACGATACCTGATGGACTGGTGGTTGTAATCGGTTGCGACACAACCACTTTTTTAGCCGCAAGCGTCAGAGGCGTCACAATTTTTTGACAGACAGAAGTTCCCAGTTTCAATTTTCCAATATAAAAGCTCACCTCTTCTTGAGAAGAACAGTTAAATCCGCCAGTTGAACTAGTATATCCAGAAAAGCTTTTAGACTGATACTGTAAATTTGCCACGGGTGCATCCACAAATTGTGCTTGAATCGTATTTGCAGGCAATACTTGAGCAGGTGTACTAGATATAGATGATCCTCCTGAGACAGGTATACTACCCGTCGCTAGACCACTGGAAGCGATTTGATTACACCCACTTAAATTCATACTCGCAGCAATCAACGCAACCGATGCAATATGCAATTTTTCTTTAATAAACATCGTACCATTCTCCTTTTTGATCTCAATGACAGTTTGTGTGAAGTAGTTAATTGAGTTTGAATGCTGCCCATTCAGCCACTCTACAAATCTTCTTGAAACTTAACTCTATCATTAAAAAGTTAAACAAATATTAAGAGATTTAATATTTGTTTAAGCTTCTCTCTATATAGTATAAATACCATTTTATCTATTTGAGCACCTTGCACGACTAAGGTACGAGAGAAAAAAGAAATAAAGTTCTTTGAATCAGAACGGAAAGCATAGGGAATAGCGAGCTATTGCCAAGTTTTTCAACAAAGAGTCGGGGAATTTTAGCCTTTTTTATCCGTGTAGCCATGGAGTGTCAACACTCTCTCTATTTAAAATGGTTAATAAAAATTGTTAACTTTTAAGGAGAAAAAAATGAATATTTCAAATGATATGAGGGGGATGGCAGCTTATGCACAGATTAACCCCGCTCAAATGAGAAATAGCGAAGCTTTTGAAGGCAGTGGACCGGATCGAGATGGGGATAGTGATGACTTGGGAGCTGGAAAGATTCAGGCTCAATCAAGCAGTATCGTCTCTCTGACTTCTCAACAACCAACAAGTCAATTTTATGATGCTATGGCAACTTATGCCAGCTTGGGCAAAGCTCAACAAAGTCAGCCTATGCAAGGAATGATGCAGAGAGAACAAATGGAAAAGGTTGAAAATGACCGTGATTCAGATGATCGTCGCACTATGCAAGCACAGTTATCAACTTCAATCACAGCGCAGCCATCTCAAAACATCCTAGGACAATTCTTAAATATGAGTGCTTAAAAAATAGCTTTGCACAGATGGAATGCGAGAGCAAAAAGAGAACAAAATTTCTCAAATTAAGAGTGACTAACTATTGCAAATTTTCACAATGCATAATTGTCTATCTTTGAAACCATCTCGTGCAAAGCCCCCATTTTAACTAATTGATGCAGGTTACTTCATTTATTTACTTCCACAGATTAGAGAGTGTTTTGAAGCTGCTTAACTTGTTGAATCACTTTCTGTTGTTGCAACCGATTGGGTTTCACCAAAATCTCTACACGGCGGTTTTTGGCATAGGCCTCTGGGGTGTC
>JALUXI010000229.1 GCA_027019045.1 Piscirickettsiaceae bacterium
AACCAAGTCGAAGCCCACAGCCACCCTCAAGCATGGCATTTAAACAAAGTGGCAAAGTTGAAAAATCGATATTAGAGCGCTTTGCATGAGTGGAGCGTGAAAACAGATAAAACGCCATTCAAAAAACCCCGAAAATTTAAAAATTTTCCCAAAATCCCCAGTCCTGCTTGGTTTTAGATCCATTTTAAGTCACTACTCAGTTACCATTTTTATGGTGTATTACATGTTGAGAGCTTTGCATGAGTGGGACGTGAGAGAAAAAAGAGATAAAATTTTTCGAATCGAGGCGGAAAACGGATAGCTAGCTATTGCCAAGTTTTTCAACGAAGAGTCGGGGAATTTTAGCCTTTTTTATCCGTGTAGCCATCTCGTGCAAAGCTCTCATGTTATACTTGTCATACAAACAATACAGGAGAATCAACATGGCACTATCCATCCGTCTTGACCCAGAAACCGAAGCCCGTTTAGATGCCCTTGCTAAAGAAACGGGTCGTACCAAATCGTTTTATGTGCGAACGCTGATTGAAGAGTATCTTGAAGATTTAGAAGACCTTTACCTTGGCATGGAGATTTCACAACAAGTCAAAAGTGGCAAAATGCCCACCTACTCTGCTGAAGAAGTTGGTCAGCGCTTAGGGCTGGTTGACTAAAAATGACTTGGAAAATCCAATTTACCGCCAAAGCTGAAAAGCAGTTAGCCAAACTTGACCAGCCAACAGCTAAAAAGTTATACCAGTTTCTAACGCAAAAAGTGGTGAACTCACCCTATGATTTAGGCAAACCGCTTAGCGCCAACCTAAAAGGACTCTGGCGTTATCGTGTAGGCAATTACCGTATTATTGTCGAACACCATCAAGATGAGCTAGTCGTCCTGGTTTTAAAGCTTGGACATCGTAAAAAGGTTTATTCAAAGGAGTAAAAAATGGCACTATCCATCCGTCTTGACCCAGAAACCGAAGCCCGTCTAGATGCCCTTGCTAAAGAAACGGGTCGTACCAAATCGTTTTATGTGCGAACGCTGATTGAAGAGTATCTTGAGGATTTAGAAGATATTTATCTCGCTGAAAAAGAGTTAGAAGCCATCAGACAAGGGCAATCTCGCTTAATCAGTCATGAGGAAGTGTGGCGTGGTTTGGCAGATTAAATACAGTGAAAACATCGCTAAGACACTGAAAAAAATCACCCCTTCAGATCGTCAAAGAATCAAACGATATATTGAAAACCGCCTCATCACCGCTGAAAATCCAACTATCCTAGGTAAACCGCTACAAGGCAAACTGGGTGATTATATTCGCTGGCGTGTGGGTGACTATCGTATTATTGGACAAATAGATGAACAGCAGATTACGATTTTGATTATAAAAATCGGTCATCGTAAACAGGTCTATCAACATTTTTAGAGTCTAAAACCATGTTCCAAAAAGACACTCTCTTTTCCGTAGAAAATGAAGCCTTGGGAGCTTTTCAGTTTGATGAATCGGTGGTCAGTGTATTTCCTGATATGATTCAACGCTCCGTGCCTGGTTACCAGACGATTCTAGCGGGGATTGGCGAACTGACACAGCAGTTTGCTCAACCCCATACCCAGCTCTATGATCTCGGCTGCTCTTTGGGGGCAGTGAGCTTGACCATGCGTCGTAAACTGCCTCATACCGACTGCAAAATTATCGGCGTGGATACTTCCGAGCCGATGATTGAACGCGCCAAAACCTATGTCGCCGCTTTTCACTCTGAGATTCCTGTGGAGCTGCGATGTGAAGATATGCTCAATACGCCGATTGAAAATGCCTCTGTGGTGGTGATGAACTTCACCTTACAGTTTATTGACCCTGAAAAACGCCAACAGATTCTCAATCAAATCTACCAAGGTCTGGTGCCTGGCGGTATTCTGATCTTATCTGAAAAAATCCACTTTGAAGATCCGAGTATTCAAAAGGCAATCGAAGAATTACACCTCCAATTTAAGCGAGCCAATGGCTATTCAGAGCTTGAAATCAGCCAAAAACGCGCCTCACTGGAAAATGTCCTCATCTCCGATACAGAACAGACGCATCTTGACCGCTTGAAACAAGCAGGCTTTCAAAGTGCCGCCATCTGGTTTCAAGCCTACAACTTCGTTTCTTTTTTAGCCATTAAATAGTGAGTTCCACGGGAAACCTTAGGGTGACTTGTAACCCACCGAGAGTTGGGCTGCGTTGCAGGGTGAGGTTGATTTGGTATTTTTGACAGATTTCTTTGACGATAGACAACCCTAGCCCACTCCCATTGGGTTGCCCTCTGTGTCTATCTAAACGATAGAAGCGTTCCGTAACCTTATTGATTTCCTCTGGGGAGAGTCCTGACCCTGAATCCTCTATCTGCAAGAGAACAGCCGAATCCACTTTGGAAACGGTTACTTGAATCCTCCCTGCTTGTGGTGCATAGTGGCTAGCATTAGACAAAATATTCGTCACCAGCTGTTCACACCAAAAAGCGTGACTCCGTACCCAGACCTCTTCATCTGGCAATTGATAGATCACCTCTTGTTGCTTATCTTCCAATAGAGGAGAGAGGGTTTGATGCACCACCATCAGCACTTCATTTAAATTCACCTTTTCAAACTGTACCGATTCCACCGCAATCTTTTGCAAATTCAAGAGCTGATGGATTAAGTTTTCTGTTCTTTGCAGGGTGAGTTTTATGGGGGAAATCGTTAAATTATCTCCCGCTTGAGACTGCTTTTCTAAAAGTTGGAGTTGAAGCTTGAGAGCAGCAATGGGCGTTTTTAGCTCATGAGCCGCATTGGCGGTAAACTGCTTTTCCTGCTCGGTTTTTTTTTGAATGCGTTGAATCAACTGCTGTACTTCCAATACCAGAGGTTTTAATTCAATTGGACAGACTGCCTCCACAGGCACTTTTGCTAAGACTTCAGGAGAACTTTGGGTAAAGGTTTCACTAAAACGATTCAGCCGCTTAAATCCACTGTTAATCAACACAGAGAGGACAAACAACATCAAAGGCAAACCAATCAGTACAGGAAAACTTAAAAACTGAATAATCTCCCACACCGCCGCTTGGCGACTGGACATCGGTTCACCAGCAATCAATAACGACTGTTTATCATGCGTTTGCGTACGGGTAATCACTCGCCACACCTGTCCATCCATTTCCAGTTGTAAGCGATTTTCAGGGTGTCGCATTAGAAAGGCTTGCCGTGATACCACCAATCGTTTAAATTCATCAGAAGAGACCAAAATGCCCTGTTTGGAAATCATGGCAATTGCCACAGGTGAGTAATAGTCCAATAGATCCAGCTTTTGGGCTAAAGATTTGGACTGAGCCGTGTTTAAATTCAGCGACTGCCCCTCTTGAATTAAAGTGTCCACTGAAGAGAGGGTACCTATCAATTGTGCATCATAGATCTCATTGATTTCATCTTCTGCTTCATAATAAGTGAGTAAAACGATTACAAAATAGAACACCAAAAAAATGACACTCATCGCACTGAGTAGCCAGAATTTGAGAGAACGATTTTTAAAACGCCCCCCAAACATTAGATAATACCCTGTAATTGATAACCGAGTCCACGAACCGTTTTGATGGCGCCTTTGGGCAGTTTTTTTCTTAAATGATGGATATGCACCTCCAAACTATTACTGCTTACCGAGTCTGACCAGCTATACAAGCACTCTTCCAAAAAGCGTTTAGAGAGCACCCTACCCGCTTTTTCAACAAAGACTTTTAACAACTCAAACTCTTTTTGCGTCAACTCCACAGGCTTACCCGCAATGGTCAATTGATGGTGTGCCAAATCCAATACCCAGTCACCATAGGTCAACTGATTACTCGCAAACCCCTGTCTGCGGCGAAAGACGGCTTTGATTCGAGCCTCTAGCTCAGCAAAATCAAATGGCTTAGGCAGATAATCATCCGCCCCCAACTCCAAGCCCTTCACCCGATCTTCCACCTTATCCCGTGCGGTCAATACAATCACGGGCAAGTCTATCGATTGTTCTCGTAAAGCTTTCAAAAATTGAAAACCGTCCATCCCTGGAAGCGTAATATCCAATAACATCAGATCAAAATGCTCCAGCTCCAGTGCCGTTTTTGCCTGCTCTGCACTTTTCAGCCAATCCACTGCATAACCCGACTGCTGGAGATGGGTCTGCAAAACAGCACCCAACTGTACATCATCTTCAACCAATAGCAATCTCATTTCTTATCCTCCCATTGACAGTAATGCTGCACACCTTCACCTTGCAAAAAAGCCTCTGCCTTTTCTCCTTTCAACATCGCCAAGGTAGAGAGCAGCCCTGCTTGAATCGCTGTCTGTGCCAGTACCGTCACCGATACAGGTCCTCTACGAACAGGCCAACCCGTATGCGGATTTAGAATATGCCCCAACTTTTTACCTCGCTTATCCACCACAAAACGGTAGGTGGAGCCACTAGTCGCAATTGCACCTTTGCTAAATGAAAGGGTTAAATTCTCTTCCGCCCCCGCTCGCACCTGCTCCACCCCAATCTGCCAAGGTTGACCTGTTTTTCTTGGGGTAATGGCATGAATATCGCCTCCAAAATTGACCAATACGCCCGAAAGCTCTGACGCTTGAGACAGTGCCACCGCCACCTTATCCACCGCATACTCTTTACCAATCCCCCCTAGGTCAATCTGCACCCCTTCGGGTAGAAAAACAGCTCCCGCTCGTCGCTTAACCTTCTCCCAACCGATAAAAGGGGCAAGTTGCTTAAGCTGCTTACGGGAAGGCGGTGGGGTCTTGCCATCAAATCTCCACAGTTGAAAGTAGCGTCCCACCGTGACATCAATCCAGCCATCAGACAACTGCCAACATTGATCAGCAAAGTCAAGCAGGGCTTGCGTCTCGGCATCCACCTCAACCCACTGACCTTGTGTCCGATTCAAATGCCCAATGACACTCTCATCTAGAAAGCGACTAAACTTCTGCTCAATCCGCAAAGCCTCTTGCCTCGCCCATTGCAAATGCTGTTGTGCCAAGCTTTCATCCTCACACTCCAATAACACCTCACAAGGACTTTTCATTGCAGAAAAACGGCCTCGCCATAAATGCGAAGCCGTATCCATACAGTCTATTTGGATTTCACTCATGGTTAAAAACGCATTCTCATCCCTAAAGTCACCATTGTAGCGGTTATAGTAGGGAACATATCATGGTTTTTCTGATCCCCAACCGCACTGGATGGATGCGAATCACCCGACTGGGTCATCTGCTCAAGGTTCAGCGTAAACGACAAATCAGAAGTCATTTTCCACCCCACCATTCCACCAAGTGTGACGGTGGTCATATCCGCCAAACGGGTATCGCTTGAAGCATAACGATAAGTTGAGGGCGAATGGGTATTTGGAAGACCTAAATAATAGAAATTCGCTTTCGTCTGCTGACTATATCGATAGTGCGGCACCAGATACCAATGCTGTCCTAAACTCAGATGATATTTCACATCATAAGTATTCGCCTTCACGCCCCAGTCATCCCAATAATAGCGATAACTCAAGTGAAGACTATCTTTGCCAATAGCTGTCACGCCATCCACTTTCAGTGTCTGTTTTAAACGACTGTCTGGGCGGTTTTCATGTACGAAATCCACTGGATAACCATTTGCATCCATAATCGGCACCAACTTATAAGGATCTGTCTGATACCCCGAAACCGAGCTGATACCATAATTCAAGTTTAACAAGGTATAACGATTCAGAACTTGCGAAACCCCAATAATCGCATCCCAAGTCTGCTTAGTCTTCCCTTTAAATAAATTTAAATCAAGACCTTCCCCTTCATAATTCAAACCTTCTCCTGAAGAGCTACTGGTGCTTGACGAACTGGTACCACTTGAAGTCGACCCCCCAGACGCACGGGTATGTGTCAAGGCTCTCACCGAATAACGGCTTTCACCTTTTAAAGAACCCAAGGGCGTTGGAAAACCACCATGTGGATTGACCGCATCATAACTATACGCCAACCCTAGTGTTAAGGTCGTTTGCTTATGGTTGAAATCCTGTAATAAAGAATAACTTCCACTAGCAGAAGTATAATCACTTTCAGAAGAAAAATTGATGCCCGCTAAATACCGCTTCATACGACTGATCGGTGTCATCCAGTTTACACTCACTGCCGTTCTGGCATCTTTAAAGGTTGGATCCAGAGGGGTATAACCTGGTTTAACCGTATAGCCTCCCCCGCCTGAAGGGCTGGTAAAAGTCTGCGTTTTCGAAGAGGCAAAACCGCCATTAGGTGAAGCCCCTGTTAATGAATCATACACCAATTTCACATTAAAATAGTCATCAGGTGCATTCTGCTTTGTGATGCTCAAAACAGGCTCCAAAATATTCACCCTGTCTTGTCCCTCACTGTCCTTTTCACCATAAGCCAGCACAGACGAGTCCACTAACCAATCCGCCGCCTGTACGCCGCCAGAAACCGTGGATAATAAAGTCCCCGCCGCCAAGGCCAACTGCTTTGTTAATTGCATCCACAACCTCCTCCACCGACACCTGATCCACCAGATGCTGCCTCTTTTGAAAAATAGATATGCTCATCCAATCCCTCTTGCACAGGATTCGGAACCAGTGCCATATCCTCTCTTGCCATCACGCCCCGCTCCCACGGTTTGACCTTAGCAGGTTTCAAATGGCTGCATCCTGCTAAAAAGCTAAGCAGGCATCCTAGCAATACGAACTTCTTCACTGATCACTCCCCACTCAATACTGCACGAATTTTTGCTTCCAGCTCCGCTTTCTGTTGCGGCTCAAAACCAATATGCATCAAGTGCACTTGACCTTGGCGATCCACCAACAGACTGGTGGGCATTCCCTGCACATTAAACAACTCAGGAGCTTGACCATTAGGATCAAAATAAACATCAAAAGCAGCAGGGTGTTGTCTTAAAAAATTCACTCCATCCGCACTATTTTCATCCACATTGATACCTACCACCTGAAAGCCATATTGACCATATTTTTGTTGCATCGCATTCATCCAAGGAAAAGAAGCGCGACAAGGTGGACACCAACTCGCCCAAAAATCAATCCACAACACCTTCCCTTTATAATGCGACAGTGACACCGTTCCCTGACTATTATGCAAAGGCACCGACCACTGCTCAGCCGTTAAAGACTGAGCAAACACCTGTGAAGAAGAGATCAATAAAAACCCCATCAGCCATATTTTCAAATTTTTCATCATTTTATTTTTACTCCCCATCATTACTATTACCACCTTCATTATTACTACCTCCTTCGAAACCGCCACTTTGGTTACCTGTAGAGGTGGTATTGCCTTGATTACCTTGCTCTACTCCTCCTTCGAAACCGCCACTTTGGTTACCTGTGGAGGTGGTATTGCCTTGATTACTTTGCTCTACTCCTCCTTCGAAACCGCCACTTTGATTACCTGTAGAGGTGGTATTGCCTTGATTACCTTGCTCTACTCCTCCTTCGAAACCGCCGTTTTGGTTATTGCCAGTCGTAATAGAATGATCTTTTTCAAAACTTGATTCTTTAAATTTACCTGTTTGTTCATCATAATATTTACCAACTTGAGTATCATTTGATAACCGATTTAAGGTTGATTGAAAATGATTCTCGGCTTCAGTTTTAGGTTTTAAACTCGTATTTAATAGTGTTTTAGTTGCGACCTCAGTATCAAACTCGCTTCCAGGTTTAGAAAAATCTAAAGACTTACCGCTAGGTAGCTCTTTTTCTAAACTTTTAGGATCTGGAAGTTGGATACCATTTGTTGGATCACCATCCGTATCCAAAGTTAATAACAACCGTACACGATTTACAACAGCGGGAGCCGTTGGACTCACAACTGGTGCTTTCGTACCTGTCGTACCTGTCGTACCTGTCGTACCTGTTGTACCTGTTGTACCTGTTGTACCTGTTGTACCTGTTGTACCTGTTGTACCTGTTGTACCTG
>JALUXI010000230.1 GCA_027019045.1 Piscirickettsiaceae bacterium
TCAGTGGTGCTGGGCGCGGTGCAAAAGTCGGTTCTTTAGCGGCGGAGACTTGTGAAGGCTTTAAGGCTTATGCAGTCGATGGTCATCGCCACCATCCTGAGATTGAGCAGGGGTTGGCGTTTATGACCGGGGTAGATGTGAATTTGACCTTTGTGCCGCATCTGTTGCCGATGATTCGAGGGATTGAAGCGACGCTTTATGGCAAACTGAAACAGCGCATCTCTCAAAAAGAGTTGCAAGCTTTATATGAAGAGACCTATGCGATGGAGCCTTTTGTGGATGTGATGCCTGCGGGTTCTCAGCCAGATACACGGATGGTTAAAGGGTCAAATATGTGCCGCATGGCGGTGTACCAGCCTAAAGGGTCGCAAAGAGTGGTGGTAACATCGGTTATTGATAACCTTGTCAAGGGGGCATCAGGTCAGGCTGTGCAGAATATGAACATCCTGTTTGATTTGGAAGAGGATACAGGATTGCAACAGGTGGCACTGTTGCCCTAGGTTCGTTACAATAACTGGTTCAATTAGTTATAGAGCTTTGCACAAGATGGCTCCGCGGATAAAAAAGGCTAAAATTCTCCGACTCTTCGTTGAAAATCTTGGAAATAGCTAGCTATTCCCTGTGTTTTTCGCCTCGATTCGAGCAATTTTATCTCTTTTTTCTCTCGCGCCCCACTCATGCAAAGCTCTCAGTGAAGGAATAAATATGTCAGAGCAGAATCAAGAGATGGTCGGCGCACCTAAATATCTTATGAATTTTACCGAAGCGGCAGCGGCCAAAGTGAAAGGGTTGATTGAGGATGAAGGCAATCCTAATTTGAAGTTGCGTGTTTATATTACAGGTGGCGGCTGTTCGGGCTTTCAATATGGATTTACCTTTGATGAAGAGGTGGCGGAAGATGATACGGTGGTGGAAAAAGATGGCGTGAAGCTATTGATTGACCCCATGAGTTTCCAATATCTAGTCGGTGCGAAGATCGATTATTTAGAAGATTTGCAGGGCGCACGATTTGTGATTGAAAATCCTAATGCAGCCACCACTTGTGGTTGTGGCTCTTCGTTTAGTGTGTAAGGACTGAGTATGCAGTATATTCCAGGATTGGCAGGGGTGCCTGCCACCGAATCAAAAATCTCTTTTATTGATGGTGAAAAGGGGCTACTGACCTATCGTGGCTACGACATTATGGAGTTGGCGGAAAAGTCCTCTTTTGAAGAGACGACGCTGTTATTGCTGTTTGGTGAATTGCCAACCCAAGAAGAGTTGGAGGCATTTGACCAGAAGCTTAGAGATAACCGTCGGGTAAAGTTTAATATCAAAGAGATTATGAAAAACTTGCCGCCTACGACGCATCCGATGCATATGTTGCAGGTGGTGGTGGCGAGTTTGGCCAGTTTCTACCCCAGCACGGAATATATGAAGGGCGGTACGGAAAACCAAGAGTATATCAATGATGTAACGGTGAAAATCATTGCGCATATGGCGACACTGGTCGCCTATTGGGAGCATATGCGGAATGGTTTTGATCCGATTGAACCACGAAAAGATTTGACCTATGCCGAAAATTTCCTCTATATGGTCACAGGCGAAGAGCCAGACCCTGATTGGGCAAGATTGTTAGATGCCTGTTTGATTCTGCATGCAGAGCATACCATTAACGCCTCAACCTTTACGACGATGGTGGTGGGGTCTACTTTAGCCAATCCTTGTTCCGTGATTTCTGCGGCCATTGCCTCGCTTTCTGGTCCTCTGCATGGTGGAGCGAACCAGATGGTGATTGAGATGTTAGAAGAGATTGGTTCGGTGGAAAATGTCCGTCCCTATATTGAAAAACGCCTAGCGGAGAAGAAGGTGATTTGGGGGATGGGACACCGTGAGTATAAAACCAAAGACCCTAGAGCCACCATTTTACAACGCCTTTCGGAAAGCATCTTGCAGAAGAAAAAAAGCAAGCTGAGTCATCTATTTGAAATTGCAGTGGAAGTGGAAAAGGTGTGTGTTGAGAAGTTGGCGCATAAGGGGGTTTACCCCAATGTTGATTTCTATTCAGGGATTCTCTATAAGGAGATGGGTTTTGAACCTGAACTCTTTACGCCGATTTTTGCTGTTGCCCGTTCAGCAGGCTGGATGGCACACTGGCGTGAGCAGTTGCAAAACAATAAAATCTTCCGACCCACGCAAATCTATACGGGTGCAGGCAACCTTTGTTACATCCCCATTGAACAAAGAAGCCCCAAAAAGGTCACCAAAGACCCAGAAGAGATTGAAGAAGAGAGTTTTGTGCAGCAAGAAAGTTAGCGCAAATTTATTGGAAAAATCTGAATAAATGCTAAAAACCCCAGTCCCGCTCTGTCGAACTGGGGTTTTTTATGCTTGTTTGTGTTGTTCAATATATTCCTGTAAGGCTTCATTGATACGAGACTGCCAACCTTTGCCTGTGGATTTGAAGTAGTCTAATATTTCAGCGGAGAGTCTAATGCTGATTGCTTCTTTAGGGCGTTCTATTTTGGGTCTGCCTCGTTTTGTTTTAAGTAATGGCTGAAGGCCTTCAATTTCGCTAGCAGGTTTGGCTGCTTGAAAGTCTTTTTCACTCCACTCAGGTGATTCAAAGTCTGTTTGTTCAGGATTGATATTTTGCATACAATTGACACTCCCTTTTATTGGCTTTTCTAAGGCTGATAACTCGCATTGCCGCTTCTCTTGGTGTAAAGACCAGAACATATAGCCTGTCTTTGATGTATCCAATGGCTATAAATCTTTGCTCTTTATAATCTCTTCTTGTATCTTCTCGAATCAAGGCGGTTTCAAGGTCAAACTCAAGGGCTAAGTTAAAATCAATACCTCTTGTTTCAATATTGAATTGATTCTTTTTAGGGTCAAATTCTATTTCCATTAGATTTTAGTGTATATACAAATAATAAGTTTGTCAATTAAGTATCTCGGATAATAACTTCAATTTCATCCATCAATTTAGGCAGGGTGCCTGTTTGGGATTGGAAGACTTGGTGGGCTTTTTGGGCGGCTTGTTGGGCAAACTGAGGGTCGTCTGCAAGTTGTTGTAGGGTTTGGGCGAGGGTTTCAGGAGAGAGGGTAAGTAGAAGGGCGTTTTGTTGTAAAAACAGTTCGTAGAGAGCAGCAAGATTTTGGTAGTGGGGGCCTGAGAGGATGGGTTTATTGACAGCAGCGGGTTCAAGGATATTATGTCCGCCAAAGTTGACGAGGCTGCCACCAATAAAGGCGGCATCACTGGCGGCGAACCAGAACATCAGTTCGCCTACTGTATCGGCGAGATAGACTTGTGTTTCTGTGGTCACAGGCTCATCTTTTGAGCGAATGGTGGTTTTCAGTCCGCTTTGTTGACACAGTGCTGCCACGGTTTGAAAACGGTCAGCATGACGGGGAACAAGAATGAGGAGTGCTTGAGGGTGGGTGTGTAGAAGCGTTTGGTGGGCTTGCAAAAGCAGGGCTTCTTCATCAGGTTCACCAGCTTGTGTACTCCCATGGGTGCTGGCGGCAACCCAGATAAAGGAGTGGGGGTGAGCTTGTCGCCAAGCGTCTGCTTTGGGCTGTAAATCGTCAGGTAATTGAATATCGAATTTCAAGTTGCCTAAGACTTTGACCTTCTCTTGGGGCGCGCCAAGGGCGATAAAGCGTTGAGCATCAATGGGGAATTGCGCGCCGATCAGATGAATCTGCTGAAGCACTTGGTGAATCAGTGAAGCGCCCCATTTTTGGTAGGCGTGGAAGGAGTGAGTTTTGAGGCGAGCATTGACCAGCATGAGGGGAATATTTTGTTGATGGCAGACATGGGTGAGGTTTGGCCAAATTTCGGTTTCGATAATGATGACCAGTTTGGGCTGGATTTGGTTGAGAAAGCGACGAATCGCCCAGCGGTAGTCATAAGGAATCATCTGGTGTTGAATCTCCACGGGAGCGAACTTCAGGGCTTGAATCGCCCCTTGGGTAGAACCGCTGGTGAGGGTAATAGGCAAGTCAGGATGGCGATCCTTGAGGGCTTTGAGTAGGGGAAAGGTGGAGCGGGTTTCACCGACGGAGACGGCATGAATCCAGATGCCTCCTTTTTGAAAGGGAGTGGGGTTGAATCCCCAACGACTGCTAAAGCAGTGAGGGATCGGATCGAGGCTGTTGGCGGACTTGCGGCAACGCTTCCATGCGGCATGGAGAAAAAAGGGAAAGGCGAGGCCGAGCAGGAAGCGATAGAGTAGTGTCATTGGGTAGGTAGCATTAGGTATTTAAGTCGTAAATCTGAATCACGCCGACGACTTGGTTTTTGTCATTGGTGACCAGTAAAGAGGTGATTTTTTTCTCATTCATCAACTCTTCTGCTTCGGTCAGTTTTGCGTGTTCATCAATGGTGGTGGGGTGTGGATTCATAATATCGCCTGCGGTTTTTTGCATCAGCCCCACGGCATCCTGTTCCATATGGCGGCGTAAATCACCGTCGGTGATAATGCCTTGTCCATGATTGACGATACAAAGCCCTAGTCGCCCTTCGCTCATGGTGTGAATCACCTCTTTCATCGGTGCATCGGCTGAGACAAAAGGCAGGTTTTTCGATTTCATTTCGTGTTTAACACGGGTAAGCAGTTTGCGTCCAAGGCTGCCGCCTGGGTGGAAGCGGGCAAAGTCGGTAGGTTGGAACTGTCGAGCTTCCATCAGTGCAACAGCCAGTGCATCCCCCATAGCCAAGGTGGCAGTCGTGGAGGAGGTGGGGGCGAGTTGATGCGGACAGGCTTCTTGCGGTACGGCGATATTGAGGTGATAGTCAGCATTTCGAGCCAAGGTCGATTGAGGACGACCTGTCATGGCAATGATGGTATTGCCATTGTCTTTTAGAAAAGGAATCAGTTTGATGACTTCTTCAGTTTCGCCTGAATTGGAAAGGGCGATAAAGACATCCTCAGGGGTGACCATGCCAAGGTCGCCATGAAAGGCTTCGCCTGGGTGCATAAAAAAGCAGGGGGTGCCTGTGCTGGCAAGGGTGGCCATGATTTTTTTACCAATTAAGCCTGATTTACCCATGCCGCAGATGACGACGCGTCCTTGGGTATTGAGGATGGCATCGACGCTTTGATCAAACTGTTCATCTAGCTGTTCGCTCAGGTGCGCGACGGCTTGGGCTTCAATGTCAAAGACGCGTTTTGCAATCGATTGGTAACTCTGTGTCATGGTGGATTTCTCTAAAATAGGTATTGAATATGAACGGTTTGAAAGTTAGTGCCAGGGTTGGGAGTTTCGATATTGGCATTAGAAATATGCAGATAGCGATAACCGACTTGGTAGTGCGCATTGCCGATGCCAAAACCAAAAATATCACCAAACTGAAATTGGGTACTTTTATAGGTGTTTTCAATGGTGACATCATCTAAATATTTCGCCCCCGCACCGACCTCTAAATAGGGTTGGATGCCTGCTCGCCGCCAAGTGTAGTTAAAAACTGGGGTGATGCCGATAAAGCCGCCTTGGTCATTGAGGGGATGTCGTTTCGTGCTGTACCAAAAGCCCGCATCAAATTCCCAGTGAGCAGTTAGATCCCATGTTTTATTTTGCCCTTGGTAGAGGGTGTGTTGAAAGGGTTTACTCGCCTGCATTTGAAACAGTTGAATGCTGTGGTCACTCCCCAACTGATAGCCCATGCCCCACTGGTCTTTAACATGTAGCCCTTCTTTGAGAGGATTCTTTCCCCAAATGCTACTACCAACCAATGTCCAAAGGGTGCCGTGAATGGCGAGGTTCATTAAGGTGTCTTCAGTGGCATTTTGTGCCATGGCGGCGGGTTGCCAAAGTGAGCAGACTAAAATAAATGGGAGGAGGCGTTGGCGCATAGCGTTTAATTATCGGTTAAAATGAGCGGAAATGAATATTTTAATGGTTTTAGATGATGGCAACACAACAATTTGAACAAGCAAAAATTTTGGTGGTCGGCGATGTGATGCTGGACCAATATTGGACAGGTCAAGCCAAACGCATTTCGCCTGAAGCGCCTGTGCCGGTGGTAAAAGTGGCAGAAGAAGAGCGACGAGCAGGGGGTGCGGCGAATGTGGCGCTCAATATTGCCGCCCTAGGTGGACAGGTGCATCTATTGGGGGTGATTGGTGAAGACCATTATGGCGAAGATTTGCAACAGCTGCTTGAGCAGGCAAGCGTGCAGACAGGTTGGGTAAAAAGTGAAGCGGGTACTATTTGTAAATTGCGGGTGTTGAGTCACCACCAACAGTTGATTCGCATGGATTTTGAAAATCCAATCCCAGCAGAAGATGCGCAAGCCTTGGTGGCATTGGTAAAGGCACAATTGGCGAATTATGGCGTATTGGTGATTTCAGATTATGCCAAGGGGGCGTTACAGTTTGTCGAGCAGATGATTGAGGCGGCTCGTGAAGCGGGTGTGCCTGTTTTGATTGATCCCAAAGGGGATGACTTTAATCGCTATCGAGGGGCAACGCTGATTAAGCCCAATCAAGGGGAGTTTGAGCAGATTGTGGGCAGTTGTGAGAGTACCGAGGATTTATTGGACAAGGCTGACAACCTCATTGAACAACTGGATTTGCAAGCCTTGTTGGTGACCCGAAGTGAGCATGGGATGGCATTGAGCCAGAAGGGAGAGTCTCCTTATCTATTGCAGTCACAAGCACAAGAGGTGTTTGATGTGACGGGAGCGGGGGACACAGTGATGGCGACTTTGGCGACCGCTTTTGGCGCAGGCTTGCCATTGCAACAGGCGGTGAATTTGGCAAATGAAGCGGCTAGTATTGTGGTGAGAAAAGTCGGGACTTCGACCGTCACTCGTGCGGAACTGGATGAACAGCTCAAGGCGGCTCAACGCCATCAAGGGTTCGTGGCGATGAATGAGAAAGAGGTGAAGCAGCTGGTCAGATTGGCGCAAGAGAAGGGCGAAAAAGTCGTCTTTACCAATGGCTGTTTTGATTTGCTACATAGCGGTCATGTGCGGTATCTGAATGAGGCGGCAAAACGAGGGGATCGTTTAATTGTGGCGGTCAATTCAGATGAATCGGTGAAGTTATTAAAAGGAGAGAGTCGCCCGATTGTGCCACTGGAAAGTCGAATGGAGTTATTGTCGGCACTGAGCTGCGTCGATTGGGTGCTGCCCTTTTCTGAAGAGACACCTGAGCGGTTAATTTGTGAGCTGAAACCTGATGTACTGGTCAAAGGCGGAGACTATCGTCCTGAAGAAATTGCGGGCGCACAGTGTGTTTGGGACAATGGTGGTGAAGTTGAAATCCTCTCTTTTTGGGAAGGATATTCCACCACCTCAATGGTAGAAAAAATTCAGCAGGCAGAAGCTGAGGAGGCGGCATCATGCAACTAAAGGCACCTCTCGATATCCAAAGGGCATTGGCCGAGCATCAGAAAGCGATAGCGGGCGTGATTGCTCAAGCAGATAAGATTCAGCAGGTGGTCAATGCGATGGTGGCGTGTTTGCAACAGGGCGGTAAGGTGTTGTGGTGCGGCAATGGCGGCAGTGCGGCCGAAGCACAACATATGGCAGCAGAGTTGATGGTGCGGTATAAAGCTGATCGTCAACCCTTAGCGTCAGTGGCTTTGACTTGTGATACCTCAATTTTGACGGCACACCCCAATGATTATGATTTTGAAAGTGTCTTTGCCCGTCAAGTGGCAGGCTTGGCAAGCGCTGGAGATATGGTTGTTGGCATCAGTACTTCAGGCAGCAG
>JALUXI010000231.1 GCA_027019045.1 Piscirickettsiaceae bacterium
ACCTAAAATAACGGTTTTATAAAGTGTAGTGTGTTTTAAGCTATCAAAGCTGAGGGCAAAAAGATAGGCACCAACTAAGCCACCGAGTACATAGACAATGGCATCCTTCCGTCCTTCACCCATGGCTGCGACGGATGTCCCCGGGCAGAGTCCACCGATCGCAAAGCCTAAACCAAAAATTAGTCCGCCTACGAATACCCCTAAGTAAGCGGCCTTGATGCTGAAGTGTGCTTGACCTGGGACAATGGCATTGTAGGTAAAGACAATAATAGTGGCTAAACCAATAGAAAATAGAATTTCTTTGGCGAGTTTTAAATCACGCAAAGTGAGCATATCGATAATGCGAGTCGGATTGGTCGCTCCTAGTCGTTGAAGGACATAACCAAAGGCACCACCAAGTAGAATAGCCAGTAGAATTTCCATGCTTACGCTCCTTTTTTAGATTTTGTGCCATAAATTAGGATGGCTGTTGGAATGGCGGCGCCAAATACGCCGATGGCGAAGACATAACCACTCACCGCTGTTTGCAACATGCCGCTGATCATGTGACCTGAGGTACAACCGCCTGCTAGGCGTGCGCCATAAAGCGCAAGGATGCCACCAATAAAGGCAAAGAGGAAGCGTAAAGCAGGTTTATAGCCATATTTTTTACGGAAGGCTTCGGGGACAATTTTGTCCTCTTTACTGGCTCTTGGGCCTCCTGTAATGGAGGCGATCAACGCCCCGATAATAGAGGAAAGAACGAAGACATAACTATAGTTGATTGGATTTTCAGCACTGCGAGCATAGCTTGCATGGACTTTATTGATATAGCCATTAGGGCTGGTGAGGACTTTTTTACCATTGACCTCTTTTTCTTGCACAATGCTAGGATCAATGGCCTTCCAAACAATAGTGTCAGTAACGACAAATTGAGTGGAGACTCCAATAGGTTTGACAAGAATGACGGCCAGTGCGGCAAGGATGCCTAAAAATAAACCGCCTTGAATCCAGCTAAATTCGCCAGCTTTATCAGACATGTTATCTCTCCTTTTTTGATTTGATGTGTGAATTAAACGCCTTGTTGTGAGTGAGGTGTTTAAATTAGAACCTTGGTATTATAGAGGAATCAATTAAGTTTTTTATGAGGAAGATAATAAGATTTTTTTATGGAGGGGTGATGGTTTTTGTGCGTTTATGGGTTTTGATTTTGGTGGCTTCGGCGGTAAGTTGGCTAGTGTTACGAGTACTGAACCGCCCGCAGCCATTTTTTCATCTTTTGTTATTTTGGATGATGGCGATTTTTGGCAGTATGGGGCTGATGTATGGTGTCTCCGTCTGGTTTACAGCGAATCAAGGGGCTTGAACGAAACGCTCTCTTAGCCGCTGAAAGCTGAGGTAGCGGGTATCGGCAATCTCTTCCTCTTTAACCGCATGACGAATAGCACAATCTGGTTCAGTGGTGTGGGTGCAGTTGTTGAATTTACACTGTCCTAAAAAGGGGTGAAAATCGGGATAAGCCTGCTCTAGTTCTTCCAGTGAGCAAGGGTGGGGTGTGAACTCTCTGACACCCGGTGAGTCAATGAGGTTACCGCCTGATGGGAGGTGGTAAAGGATACTATTGGTGGTGGTGTGTTTGCCTAGGCCACTTTTTTCTGAGAGTTCATTGATTTTGATGTCGATATCGGGGATAAGGGCTTTGATGAGACTTGATTTCCCCGCGCCTGATAGACCGACCAGTACGCTGTTTTTGCCCTGCATTCTTTCTGCCAGTTCATCAAGCCCTTCGCCTGTGACCGTAGAAACAGGCAGAATGGGGATTTCCAATTCGTCGTAAGACCAGAGTAGTTCGGCAATGGCTTCCCACTCTTCTTCACTTTGAAGTAGGTCGATTTTATTGAGAATAATAAAAGCGGGCAGTTGCAGTTGATGGGCGGCGACCAGATAGCGGTCAATCATATCAGGGTGAACGCCTGGTTCGACGGGCGCGACGATGCCGATTTGATCTATATTGGCGGCCACCATGCGGGTTTGTCCACGAAAACCAGGGCGACTGAGTTCATGGCGGCGAGGTTGGGTTTTGACAACCACGCCTGTATTGGGTTCGATATCAGGTTGCCAAAACACTTGATCGCCGGCAACCAGTTTGCCCAGATGTTGGCGGACGGCACAGTTATGCAGTTCGTCCTGCTCATCTTCCACTAGGACCCGTTTGCCGAAATTGGTGATCACGAGTCCAGGCTGAAGTTGACTTTCATCTAGGGTATTGTCTTCCGCTTGGCGACGGTTTTTAACACGAGCTTGTTGCTGTTTGGAGAGTTTGCGTTTGCTCAAAATCAGTCCTCTAGCAGCGCATCAATTTTAGCAGCCATAATGAGGTCGTTCATTGATAGCCCTTTGATGTCATGGGTGGTGAGGGTGATTTTGCACTGGTTATAACCAAAACAGATCTCTGGATGGTGGTCTTCCTTGTGAGCTACCCAAGTGACTGCATTGACAAAAGCAACGGTTTGATAGTAGTTTTTGAATTTGAAGGTTTTTTCCAAAGATAGATAGTTAAGCGGCACTTCCCAGCCTTTAAGCACGGTCATGTAGCTTTCAATGGTGGGGATGATGAGCGGTTTGTCTTTTGGGTTGATGGGTTCACATTTTGCAGTTTTAAGTTCAATCATGGTTTTTCTCCTTAAGGGATTTAAGGTGGTCAATTCGAATCTTGGCGGGTGGATGGCTGTCATGGTAAGCGGAGTACCAAGGATCAGGGGTCAAGGTGCTGGCATTGTCTCGATACATTTTAAGTAGCGCCGAAATCAGCGCATCGGCACTGGCGTGTTTGGCGGCGAAGGCATCCGCTTCAAACTCATTTTTACGGCTTTTAATTGCAAAGAAGGGAGCAAGGAAAAAGAAAAGCGTGGGGACGGCAGTCATAAAGAGCAGTAGTGCAGCGGCTGGTGTATGGGTGGTCATCCCCAGTCCTTCAAAAAAGGCAGGTTGATGGGCGAGCCAGTCGAGCAGGTAGAAGCCAATCAGACTGATGATGGCTGATAAAACCAGCTGTTTACGGATGTGTCCATGTTTAAAGTGTCCCAGCTCATGGGCGAGAACCGCTTCCACCTCTTCAGGAGAGAGAGTCTCCAGCAGGGTATCAAAAAATACAATGCGTTTGTTTTTTCCCATGCCTGTGAAATAGGCGTTGCCATGTCCTGAGCGAGAGGAGCCGTCCATCACAAAAATGCCATTGGATTCAAAGCCTGTGCGTTGCAATAAATTTTCAATGCGTTGCTTCATCTCGCCCTCTTCAAGGGGAGTGAATTTATTAAATAAGGGGGCGATCCATTTGGGGTATGCCCAAAGAATAAACAGATTAAATGCCATCCACACTAACCAAGTGTAGAGCCACCAGTCTTGATCAAAAAAGCGTTCCATCAGCGTGAGAATCACCCATAGAAGTGGGATACCTAGTACCAACATCAATGCCCAGCCTTTCAGAAGATCGGTGATCATTTTCATGGGGGTCATTTTATTGAAGCCGTATTCCTCTTCAATTTTAAAGGTGGAGAGGATGGAGAAAGGCAGATGAAGTAATGACAGAAACCAGAGCGTAGAGATGATAAAGCCAATATTTTGCCAAATTTTAGGCAGATCGGTACCTAGCCAAAGGTCATAAATCTGCTGAAAGCCGCCGCCAACGGTCATAAACACCAAGATGGCCGCATCAAAGAATAGCGCGAAACGAGCCAGCTGTAATTTGGCACGAGAGTAGTCAGCTGCTTTTTGATGTGCCTCTAAAGAGACGGTGTTAGCAAATTCTTCAGGCACTTTGTTGCGGTGGAGTCCAATATGAAATTGGTTTTTGATGTTTAAAAAGACTTCAATGCCCAAGTTAAGGAAGAGGGTGGCGAGAAAAAGGGTGGTTATGAATTCTGGTGTCATTTTTGTTTGGCTGTTTGTTAAGGATAGGGTAGAGTATTGTAGAAGATTTTAATGAGCTTTACACGAGGAGTCACTGATGCAGTCAGAAAATCATTTAATTTGGATAGATTTAGAGATGACGGGGTTGGACCCGAAGACAGATTCGATTATTGAGATTGCGACGGTGGTCACGGATTCGCAGTTGAATACCGTCGCAGAAGGGCCTGTGATTGCGATTCAAACGCCGCAAGAGAAACTGGATGCGATGGATGAGTGGAATCAACAGCATCACGGCAGTTCGGGGTTGATTCAGCGGATTCAAGAGAGTCAAGTTTCGATGGCTGAAGCGGAGCAGCAGACGATTGCGTTTTTACAACAGTATGTCCCCAAAGGCAAATCGCCCATGTGCGGCAATAGCATCTGCCAAGACCGCCGTTTTTTAGTGGAAGAGATGCCCGCATTGGAAGCCTATTTCCACTATCGGAATTTAGATGTGAGTACCTTAAAAGAGTTGGCACGCCGCTGGGCACCTGAGGTGTATAGTGGACATGAAAAGAAAGGCGCACATTTGGCATTAGATGATATTTATGAGTCTATTGATGAGTTGAAATACTATCGTCAGCATCTGTTTGCGGAAAAGTATCAGTAGCGGGACTGGGGATTTTGGCAAAATCTTGAAAGCAGTCTCGATTTTTTGTATTGAATTTGCTGCCAAGTGACTGATTGAATTAGGTATAATATTCGGCTAATTCTTTATTTTGTAGCCTCTGCGATGCGTAGAGGTTTTTTAGTTGGAGGACCATTGTTGTGGAATTAACTGGTGCCCAGATTCTCATTAAGTATCTTGAGGACGAGGGCGTAGAGCATATTTGGGGGTATCCTGGTGGGGCAGTCTTGCCTATCTATGATGCCTTAGATACTGACGCAAAAGATTTGAAACATATTCTTGTCCGTCATGAGCAGGCCGCTGTGCATGCAGCGGACGGCTACGCTCGCTCTACAGGTAAACCAGGAGTGGTGCTTGTCACTTCAGGCCCTGGTGCGACCAATGCGGTCACTGGGATTGCCACCGCCTATATGGATTCGATTCCAATGGTGGTGATCACAGGTCAGGTGCCTTTGCCGCTTATCGGATTAGATGCGTTCCAAGAGATCGATACCGTAGGCATTACAAGACCCATCGTAAAACACAACTTCTTGGTCAAGGATGTAAATGATTTAGCAGAGACGCTCAAAAAAGCGTTCTATATTGCCACCACGGGCAGACCCGGTCCAGTGGTCATTGACATTCCGAAAGATATCCAAATCGCCACAAGCAACTATGAATATCCACAAGAAGTGAATTTACGCTCCTATCAGCCTGTGACAAAAGGGCATAGTGGACAGATTAAAAAAGCGGTCGCTTTGATGCAAACTGCCAAGCGCCCCATTCTCTACACTGGGGGTGGGGTGGTGCTGGGTGATGCTTCAGAAGAGCTGGTGCAGTTGACCAAAAAACTAGGCTTCCCCATCACCAATACCCTGATGGGGTTGGGGGCTTACCCTGCAACTGACAAGCAGTTTGTCGGCATGTTGGGAATGCATGGCACCTATGAGGCGAACCTTTCGATGCATCATAGTGATTTGATTATTGCGATTGGCGCACGATTTGATGACCGTGTGACTGGGAACTTAGAGAAGTTCTGCCCTGATGCGAAAATCATTCATGTTGATATTGATCCTGCATCTATCTCAAAAAATGTTCAAGTCGATGTACCGATTGTGGGGCCTGTGAAGCAGGTATTGACTGAGATGAATAAGCTGGTGGACGAAGGCTTTGAGATGGAAGATCCTGAAGCCTTACCTGCTTGGTGGGAGCAGATTGAAGCTTGGCGTGCGACCCAGTGTTTGAAATATGACACCAAAGGTAAAAAGATTAAGCCGCAAGCAGCGATTGAAGCACTGTACGAAGTTACTCAAGGTGACGCTTTTGTCGCCTCTGATGTGGGACAGCATCAGATGTATGCGGCTCAATACTACAAGTTCGACAAGCCTCGTCGCTGGTTGAACTCAGGTGGGTTGGGTACCATGGGCTTTGGTCTGCCTGCTGCCATGGGTGCACAGATGGCGCATCCTGATGCGACCGTTGCCTGTGTCACAGGGGAGGGTTCGATTCAGATGAATATTCAAGAACTCTCAACCTGTTTGCAATATGGGTTACCCGTCAAAGTGGTCTGTTTAAATAATGGTTTCTTAGGGATGGTGCGTCAGTGGCAGGAATTCTTCTATGATCGTCGCTACTCCATGTCCTATATGGACTCACTGCCTGATTTTGTTAAATTGGCAGAAGCCTATGGGCATATCGGTGTACGAATAGAGGATCCAGCCAAGCTTAAAGAGCAGATGGACGAAGCCTTCTCACATAAAGATCGCTTTGTGTTCATAGATATCATGACCGATCAGATGGAAAATGTGTATCCGATGATTCCAGCGGGTGCGGGTCTCAATGAAATGATTTTGGTGTAAAAGATGAAGCATGTAATTTCAATGTTAATGGAAAATGAGTCGGGTGCCCTCTCTCGAGTGGCAGGACTGTTTTCTGCCAGAGGATACAATATCCACGCCCTGACAGTGGCACCCACCGAAGACAACTCCATGTCTCGTCTGACGCTGGTCACTTCAGGTTCACATGAACAGATTGAACAGATTGTGAAACACCTGAATCGTTTAATTGATGTGATTAAGGTGCAAGATCTCTCTGAAGGGCGGCACATTGAGCGAGAGCTGATGCTGATTAAATTGGCAGCCACAGGGGCATATCGTGAAGAGTTTAAACGCTTGGTGGATATTTTCCGTGGCACCATTGTCGATGTCACCCCAACGCTGTACACCGTACAGATGGTCGGTGAGTCTTCTAAACTCGATGCCTTTATCGATGCCATTGACCCAGCGCTAATTTTAGAAACCGTCCGCTCTGGCACCGTCGGTGTCCTGCGTGGCGATAAATGTTTAACTATTTGATGATAACTAAGGAAAAAAAATGAAAGTCTATTACGATAAAGATTGTGACCTATCGATTATTAAGGGTAAAAAAGTAGCCATTATCGGTTTTGGTTCACAAGGACACGCCCATGCGGCCAACTTACAGGACTCTGGTGTAGATGTCACCGTTGGCTTGCGTCCAGGTTCAGCTTCAATCAAGAAGGCGGAAGGCTATGGCTTGAAAACAGCTGATGTTGCGACTGCAGTAGCGGGTGCAGATGTGGTGATGATTTTGACTCCTGATGAGTTCCAGTCTGTTTTGTACAAAACTGAAATTGAACCTAACATTAAAGAAGGTGCAGCACTAGCGTTTGCTCACGGTTTTGCCATCATCTATAACCAAATCGTGCCTCGTAAAGATTTGGATGTCATCATGATTGCGCCAAAAGCCCCTGGCCACACGGTGCGCTCTGAATTTGTGCGTGGCGGTGGGATTCCTGATTTGATCGCTGTGGAGCAGGATGCTTCTGGTCAAGCGTTGGAAATTGCTAAGTCTTACGCTTCTGCTATCGGTGGTGGGCGTACAGGGATTATCGAGACAACTTTCCGTGAAGAGTGTGAAACCGATCTATTTGGTGAGCAGGCTGTCCTGTGCGGTGGTGCGGTTGAGTTGGTTAAAGCAGGTTTCGACACCCTAGTAGAAGCAGGTTATGCCCCAGAGATGGCTTACTTTGAGTGTCTGCATGAGTTGAAATTGATTGTTGACTTGATGTTTGAAGGTGGGATTTCAAACATGAACTACTCCATCTCAAACAATGCTGAGTATGGTGAGTATGTCACAGGGCCTAAG
>JALUXI010000232.1 GCA_027019045.1 Piscirickettsiaceae bacterium
GGATCGTGTACTGGTGATGCTGCAAGCGGGTGAAGCGATTCATCCTGAAGATCAAGCCATTTTAGATCAACTGCCCGCTGAACTCCCTGTGACCTTGATTCGCAATAAGATTGATTTGATCAATGCGTCACCTAAAATCGAGACAGATGAAGCGGGTCGCACGGTCATTTGGCTCTCGGCCAAGCACCGTCAAGGATTGGAGCTGCTCAAGCAACACCTTAAAGAGGTGATGGGCTTTGCCAATACCGCCGAAGGGGTATTTATGGCAAGAAAACGCCACTTAGAGGCCTTAAAAACCGCCCTGCAGCTTGTGGAAACAGGCAAACAGCAGCTAGAAACTTTTGCCGCAGGGGAGTTGTTGGCAGAAGACTTACGCCAAGCCCAACAAGCCCTTTCAGAGATCACAGGGCGTTTTACCTCCGATGACCTGCTCGGCGAGATCTTTACCTCTTTCTGCATTGGAAAATGAGTCAAACAGCCCCTATTCCAGAAAGCTACTTAGTGCCTGCCCGTCCTGCAGAGGCGGAAATCGACATTAAAAAGAGCCGCTTTATCGCTCACGCTTATCCTGTTACCAACCGAGCAGAGGCCTTGGCTCAGGTACAAGCCTTAAGAAACCAATATCCCGATGCCCGTCATCACTGTTGGGCATATCTCATTGGCTCCCCGCAGCAACCCATCACTCAAGCATTCGATGACGATGGCGAACCTGCAGGCACCGCTGGCAAGCCAATTTTAAATGTATTGAATCACAAAGCCTTTGGCAATATTCTGGTGGTCGTTGTGCGATATTTTGGCGGCATCAAATTAGGTGCAGGCGGTTTAACAAGAGCCTATGGTCAAGCGGCACAGGCAGTGATGGCAAACCTTGAAGGAGAAGAAAAAGTCCCGATGATGCCGTTAACGCTATTTTGCGACTTCTCCCAAGAACAGCAGGTGCGTTACCTATTAAATCAAGTGCAAGGCGAAGTATTCGCAGTGAATTACCAACAACAAGTCGAAATCACCGCTCAGATTCCGATGAAAGCCTATCCAAAACTACAAACAAGCCTAGCAGGACTGGGGATTTTGGCAAAAAGTATGGAAAAAATAAATGAAAATTGAGATTGAAATCACAGGATTGACCCACGATGGTCGTGGGGTGGGGGTGTTTGAGGGAAAGAAGGTATTTGTTTCGGGGGCTTTGCCTGAGGAACGGGTGCGGGCGAGGGTAGTGTGTCGTGAGGCGAAGTTTGATGAAGCGGAGTTGATTGAAATTCTACAGCCATCTTCCCAGCGAGTCACACCACAGTGTTCGCATTACGGTGAGTGCGGCGGTTGTCAGTTGCAGCATCTGTCTGTTGAGGGGCAGCGGTATTGGAAGCAGCATAATTTTATTCAAGCCCTATTGGCAGCGGCACCCTCCAAAAAGTGTGAAGTGGTTGAACCGCTGTTTGCGGAAAGTTATAGCTATCGTCGTCGAGCCAAGTGGGTCTTGGCAAGGGATGCAGAGGATAAGCAGCAGAAGTTGGGTTTTCGTCGATTGCACAGTCAACGACTGGTCGCGATTGATTCATGTCCTGTATTAAATGCCCCGATGAATGAGGCTTTGGCAGAGATTCGCCCCGAGCTGCTGCCTTTGGCAAGTCGTAAAGAGCGGGCGTTGGTGGAGACGGCGGCAGATAATGGCGTGGTGTGGCACAGCGAGGCAGAAGATTTGCCATTGCCTGAAGTTTCAGATAGGCCTTTTTACGCTTTGGAAGGGTTGAAAATCGGTTTTCAGCCTGGTGGATTTATACAGGTGAATGCCGCTGTTAATCAACAGATGGTGCGACAAGCTTTGGACTGGTTGACAGGATCGCAAAAGGTGTTGGATCTTTTTTGTGGGGTGGGGAACTTTACGCTGCCGTTAGCTAAGCAGGCGAAAACAGTGGTCGGCGTGGAGGGTTTAAAACCTTTGGTTGAACAGGCCGTATCGAATGCTGAAATGAATGGGTTATCTAATGTACAGTTTGCCCAAGCGGATCTGTTTGGCGAAGATTTTGTGCAGTCACCTTGGTTTAAAAAACAACGCTATGATGCGGTGCTACTTGACCCTGGCCGCCCTGGTGCAAAGCAGGTGTGTGAAGTGCTTGGACAGCTGCAACCGCAAAAGGTGGTGTATGTCTCTTGTCATGTGGCGACCTTGATTCGGGATGTGAAGCTGTTGGCAGCACAAGGCTATGAGTTGGTGAAGGCGGGGATGGTGGATATGTTTCCGCAAACTTATCACACTGAAGCGATGGTATTATTAGAAAAACGCAAACCCAAAAAGCAACGCCCCAATAAACGCATATTTAGGATGTAGTCATGGAAAATCGACCTGAACAAAGCCTACTTGGCAAAGAGAGTCCCTATTGTCATCAATATGATCCTAAACTACTGTTTCCGATTCCTCGGCAACAGAAACGGGATGAGCTGGGGATTGCAGCGGATCAATTGCCTTTTCATGGGGTGGATGTCTGGACGGCGTATGAGGTCTCTTGGCTGAATGAACAAGGAAAGCCTGAGGCGAGAATGGCGAGGTTTACCTTTGATGCAGCATCGCCCAACTTGATTGAATCCAAGTCGTTTAAACTCTATCTAAATAGTTTTAATGGTTCGCATTTCGGGAGTGAAGAGGATGTGATTCGGCATTTGGAAATAGATTTAAGCAAGGCGAGCGGCTCCCCTGTTTTGGCTGAGCTGTTTTCGCTGAATGAGCCACAAACGCTAATTGCCCATCCGCAGCATGCTAAATGTTTAGACGATCTGCCGATTGAAGTGTCGCATTATCAAGTGGAGCCTAAGCTATTGCAGGCACAGCCTCATCTGCCACAGGTGGGTGAGCGACTCTATTCCCATTTGCTGAAATCCAACTGTTTGGTCACAGGTCAACCCGATTGGGGCAGTGTGGTGATTGAGTATGAAGGTGCGCCGATTCGGCATGATAGTTTGCTGGCGTATATTGTCTCTTTTCGTGAGCATAATGAATTTCACGAGCAGTGCGTGGAGCGGATTTTTACCGATTTAATGCAATATTGTCGTCCCAAAAAGCTGTTGGTTTATGCCCGCTATGTCCGTCGAGGCGGGTTGGATATCAATCCTTATCGTACTAATTTTGAAGTAAAATTCGATCTGAGCCGTTTTGTGCGGCAGTGAGTAAATAGTTCAGAAAAATGTCGGAAAAAGCGCAAAATCCCCAGTCCCGATGATGGAGAGGAGTGTGCTATAATTTTCTATTCCTTTGATGAGTGGTTGATTGAGAATGGACAGTGGGTTTTTGCGTTATGATGTGATTGTTGTCGGCGGCGGCCATGCGGGAACCGAGGCGGCTTTGGCGGCGGCTCGTATGGGCGTGAGAACCTTGCTGTTGACGCATAATATCGACACCTTGGGGCAGATGTCCTGTAACCCTGCGATTGGGGGAATCGGTAAAGGGCATTTGGTCAAAGAAGTGGATGCGCTTGGCGGTGCCATGGCGTTGGCCATTGACGAGGCAGGCATTCAATTTCGTACGCTCAATGCATCCAAAGGCCCCGCTGTTCGAGCGACTCGAGCTCAAGCCGACCGAGTGCTTTACCGTCAAGCAATTCGTACCCGTTTAGAAAACCAAGTCAATCTCTCTATTTTCCAACAACCTGTAGAAGATCTGTTGCTGCAAGGCGATGAAGTTGTCGGCGTGGTCACCAAAATGGGGTTGAAATTTTATGCTCCACAGGTGGTGTTGACCGCAGGTACTTTTTTAGCAGGTCGGATTCATATTGGGCTGCAAAATTATGAAGGCGGCCGTGCGGGGGATGAGCCTGCGAATCGCTTGGCGGAAAAGTTACGAGAATTGCAACTCCCTGTTGGGCGTTTAAAAACAGGTACGCCGCCACGAATCGATGCTCGTACGGTAGATTTTGAGGCAATGCAGCTGCAACCAGGCGATGACCCCGAGCCAGTTTTTTCTTTTATGGGGCGTCGTTCGATGCACCCCAAGCAGATTCCTTGTTACATTACCCATACCAATGAAAGAACCCATGAAGCGATTCTGAATTCGCTTGATCAGTCGCCGATGTACACAGGGGTGATTGATGGGGTGGGACCTCGTTACTGTCCATCGATTGAGGATAAGGTGGTGCGATTTGCGGATAAGGCGTCGCATCAAGTCTTTATTGAGCCTGAAGGTTTAACGACTACCGAACTCTATCCGAATGGCATTTCCACCAGCTTGCCGTTTGAAATCCAAGTGCAGATTGTACACTCGATGAAAGGGTTGGAGAACGCACAAATTATGCGTCCTGGCTATGCCATTGAGTATGATTATTTTGATCCAAGAGGGTTGAGACCCACTTTAGAAACCCAAATTCACGGCCTATTTTTTGCAGGGCAGATTAACGGTACCACCGGTTATGAAGAAGCGGCGGCTCAAGGATTATTGGCTGGAGTCAATGCTGCTTTGCGCGCACAAGAGAAGTCCGCTTGGTATCCTCGCCGAGACGAAGCCTATATTGGCGTGCTGGTGGATGATTTGATTACGCTGGGAACCAATGAGCCTTATCGGATGTTTACCTCCCGTGCGGAATACCGTTTGATGTTGCGAGAAGACAATGCAGATCAACGCCTCACGCCAATTGGACGAGAGCTTGGGTTGGTGGATGATGTGCGTTGGATGGCGTTTGAAAGTAAGATGGAAGCCTTGGAGCAGGAACGACAGCGCTTAAAGGACACTTGGATCTATCCCAATCATGCCGAAGCGAAAAAAGCGGAAGCCTTAATGGAGTTGCCTTTGAGCAAAGAGCAAACCTTGTTTGATTTGCTTAAACGCCCGAAGGTGCGTTATGCAGACTTGGCTGAACTGGAGATGTTTGGTGAAGGATTGGATGATGACAAGGTGGTTGAGCAGCTGGAAATCGAAGCCAAGTATGCAGGCTACATCACCCGACAATTGCAAGAGATTGAAAAGCTCAAACGCTCGGAATCGGTTGAGATTCCTGAAGATTTCGACCTAGATCAGGTTTCAGGGCTTTCTAATGAGGTGAAACAGAAAATTCGTGATCACAAGCCTGCGACCATTGGTCAAGCTTCACGAATTTCAGGCATCACGCCCGCTGCGATTTCCCTTTTGCTGATTTATTTGAAAAAATATCGGGCTGAGCAGGGGACGAAGGGTGCTTAGGACTAAGCTGGAACAAGCACTCGAACAGCTGTCTCTGTCGCTGAGTGAGGCGCAGGTGCAGGCGTTGTTAGCGTATCTGTCTCTGATGCAGAAGTGGAACCAGACTTATAACCTGACTGCCATTCGAGATCCTGAAGAGATGCTGGTGAAGCATATTATTGACAGTTTGGCCGTGGTGCCCTATGTTGATTCTGAACGATTGATTGATGTGGGAACAGGAGGCGGTTTGCCTGGAGTGGTGCTGGCGATTGTCTTTCCAGAACGCCAGATTGATCTGCTGGACAGTAACCACAAAAAAACCCGTTTTTTGGTACAGGTGAAAGGGGTGTTGGGGTTGCAGAATACGCAGGTGATTCACAGTCGGGTTGAACAGTACCAGCCTGAATCGCTGTATGATGGGGTGATTTCTCGTGCTTTTGCCAGCATTGAAGATATGGTGCATTGGACACAACACCTTTTGCAACCTGATGGCGTGTGGTGGGCGATGAAAGGGCAGAAAGAGGCGGAAGATTTAACCCAGTTGCACAGCGTTAAGGTTGAATCGGTCATGCCTTTGACGGTGCCGTTTTTAGCAGCAGAAAGAACTTTAATTAAATTGAAAAGAGCAGATTGATGGGAAGAGTCATTGCAGTGGCAAACCAAAAAGGCGGTGTAGGGAAAACTACGACAGCAGTCAATTTGGCAGCAGCTTTTGCACGGTTGGGGAAAAAGATCTTGATGATTGATATGGATCCCCAAGGGAATGCCACCGTTGCATTAGGTGTTGAGAAAGATGAGTTGTCTTTGACGATTTATGATGTGTTGCTTGGAGAGTGCAAGCTGAACGCAGCCACGATAGATGAAGCACAATCAGCAGTGGCAGTCGTTGGCGCCAATGGAGATTTGACCGCAGCGGAAGTAACTTTGACTGAGGATGAAGCGGGTACGCTGAAATTAAAGAAAGCCTTAAAAAAGGTGCGGAAAAAGTATGATGTAATTTTGATCGATTGCCCGCCAACCTTGAATATGCTGACACTCAATGCATTGGCCGCGGCAGATGGGCTCTTGGTGCCTGTGCAGTGTGAATATTTTGCCTTGGAAGGGGTGGCCGCCTTGATGGATACGGTAGAGGTGGTTCAGGAAAATTTGAACCCCGACCTGGCACTAGATGGATTGTTACGCACCATGCATGATCGCCGGAATAATTTGGCGAATGATGTCTCCAATGAGCTGGTGAGCCATTTTGGTATGAAGGTACTACAGACAATCATTCCCCGCAATGTACGATTGGCTGAAGCGCCGAGTTATGGGGAGTCCATCTTGGATTATGATGCCAAATCAAATGGGGCGGTCGCCTATTTAGCATTGGCAAACGAATTGATACGCAAACGAAAAATTTAAGGAAAGAAGATGGCTAGAAAGCGTTCAGGCATGGGAAAAAGAGGTTTAAGTGCCCTATTGGAGGGGAAGCAGAAGGCGGAGAATAAAGTCGGTGAAGCTCGCGTGGATAAATTATCCATTTCTTCGCTTCAACCAGGTGTGTATCAGCCTCGACAGCAATTTGATGAAGCGGCATTAGAAGATTTGGCTGAGTCGATTAAACAGCAAGGGCTGGTTCAGCCTATCGTGGTGAAGAAGTTGGATGAAGACCGATATGAAATCATTGCGGGCGAGCGTCGGTGGCGGGCAGCAAAACTGGCAGGACTAAAGCAAGTTCCCGTGGTCATTCGACAGGCGGATGATCAGGCCACGATTGCGATGGCATTAGTGGAAAATATCCAGCGAGAAGATTTGAACCCGATTGAAACTGCGATGGGGTTAAAGCGGTTTATGAAAGAGTTTGGGCTGACGCAGAAAGAGGTGGCTGAAGCCGTGGGGCGCTCCAGAACAGGGGTGACGAATCTATTGCGTTTGTTAAAGTTACCTCAGCAGATTCAAGATGCGCTACATGAGGGTAAGATATCAATGGGGCATGCACGAGCCATTATTACCTTGCCTGAAAAACTACAGTTGGAAGTGGTAGAAAAAATTTTACAACGAGGCTGGTCGGTTAGAGAAACGGAAGCTTATGTCCAAGGCTTAATTGTCCCTAAACCCCAAAAACGCAGAGAAAAACCAGCTTTGCCAGAAAAAGTGAGTCAAAGCCAAGAGGCCTTGTCCGAAAAATTGGGTCAGCCTGTTAAAATCAATCATCGACCAACAGGTAAGGGAAAAATAGAAATTACTTATGACTCAGAAGAGGCGTTGCAGGTACTTTTGAAGAAAATAATTTAATTTTAGTTAAAATACTTATACCTTATATTGTGTTTTTAACTGGTGTGTTTCCATGATGTTGTGTTTAAGTGGGAGTGCCCCAGAAACCATTGAGGTTTGGGAAAATTAAAGGTAAAAAGTTGGAAATTCAAGACATAAATCGGTATCATATTTCACCGTTTAGCTACGATTGAAGGTGATAAATTTCCTTCATAATAAAGAGAGACATTTGGAACAAGATAAGGAAAATCTATCGGGCAGCGCTGC
>JALUXI010000233.1 GCA_027019045.1 Piscirickettsiaceae bacterium
TAACCCTTCTTCCAACCTCGGTAAAGGCACTTTGAACTGCTGACAGCGGCTTAAAATCGTCGCAGGCAGTCGATGTGCGGCATGGGTGGTTAAAATTAGCACCGTCTTTTCAGGCGGCTCTTCCAGAGTTTTCAATAACGCATTGAAAGCAGAAAGATTCAGCCGCTCCGCCGCTTCAATCACTGCGACCTTATAACCACCTTGGTGAGCCGTTTCAAATAGTCGCTCGCTCAGTTCTCGTACTTGAGCAATGCTGATCTCTTTTTTTTCCGCTAAGGGGGCTAAACGAAAAAAATCGGGATGTTGAGCAGTTGCGAACAGATGACAGCTAGCACACTGATGACAGGGTTCAGCAGAGGCTGTCCCGCCTTGATGACAGAGCAGTCCTTGTGCCATCTGCTCGGCAAAGGCAATAAGCCCGCTCCCTTTTTGTCCAGACAGCAGATAGCCTTGTGCGACCCGAGCTTGCACCACCTGCTGTTGCCACAACTGCCAAATCGTCGCTTGCCAAGGATAAGGCGCTGCCATCGCTATTGACTGTCCATCAGCTGTTGCAGTCGCTCAACAATCTGCTGCTGCACCACGGCTAAAGGTTGACTCGCATCCAGCACACAATATCGTTCAGGATGTTGAGCCGCCCGCAGAAGATACGCCTGCCGCACCCGTTCAAAAAATGCCATCTGCTCCTGCTCAAAACGATCGGTTGCTGCACCTCGCTGTCGTACTCGCTCCATGCCGACTTCCACAGGTAGATCAAACACAAACACCAAATCAGGCTGAAAGCCCTGCTGCACCCACTGTTCAATCTGCTCAATCCGCTCAAACGGTAAGCCTCTCGCCCCGCCTTGATAAGCATAGGAGGCATCGGTAAAACGGTCCGAAATTACCCACTGCCCCGCTTCCAAAGCAGGGCGAATCTTCTGCTGAATGTGTTGATTGCGAGCAGCAAACATCAATAACAACTCCGTTTCAGGTGTCATCTCGGTAAAACGGGTATCCAATAAAATCCCACGAATCGCTTCACCAATCTCAGTCCCGCCTGGTTCTCGAGTGGTCAGCACCTGTTGCGACTGCTGTTGTAACCAATCGGCAATAAACTGTAAATTGGTGGACTTGCCCGCCCCTTCTGAACCTTCTAGGATAATGAATTTGGCCATGAATTAGTGTCTCTTTTTCTGGTATTGATAGACCGCACGGTTATGCTGCTTCAAGCTATTGGAAAACTGATGGGTGCCATCCCCTTTGCCGACAAAATAGAGGGCTTGCGTCTTGGCAGGATGCACCACCGCTTCAATGGCCGATTGGCTGGGTAAACAGATAGGCGTGGGCGGCAAACCGTTAATGCGATAGGTATTATAAGCCGTTTTGGTGCGTAAATCCTTTTTACGGATATTGCCCTGATACAGCTCCCCCATGCCATAAATCACCGTGGGGTCCGATTGCAGCCGCATCCGTTTCCGTAAGCGGTTAATGAACACCCCCGCAATCAAAGGGCGTTCGCTCGCCTGCCCTGTCTCCTTTTCCACAATGGAGGCCAGAATTAAAACTTCATAAGGCGACTTCAGCGGGAGGTTCTTCTCTCGCTTCTCCCAAGCAGCATCCAGCGTTTTTTTCATTGCCAAGTGCATCCGTTTAAACAGCTTCAAATCACTGTCGCCCCATTTCTGATACGCATAGGTTTCAGGCAAAAACCAGCCTTCTAGCTGCTTGACCCCTAATGTTTTAGCCAACTTTTCTGGAGTTAAATCAGATTGATGGGGCAGTTTAGGCAAAGCCCTAACCTGTTGCCACAGCTGTTGAAAGGTGATGCCTGGCACCACCGTGATTTGATACTGCACACTGGAGTCTTTTTGCAGATGCTGCATCAATTCAGACGGTGTCCATTGCGGGTCAATACGATACTCACCAATCCGCAGTCGCTTATCCACCCCCTGCCAACGCATCCACCATGCCAACCATTTTGGATGTGGCATCAACCCTTTTTGGGCTAACTGCTGTGCCAAGCCGCTACTGCTCTGCCCTGGTTGCACCTCTATCACTTGAGCTTGAGCAGTCTGATAAGTGCCAATCGGTGAGGTGACAAAACGGTAAAGCTCCCAAGCGGTCACCGATAACCACACCACCAAGAGACTGATTAAGCTCAGAAATAAAAAATTGAGTAACGGTTTCTTAAACGGCACGCCCTTCTCCTACTGAATGTCTATTGAGGCCTGTGTTTGTTGTAACCAAGCTTGCTGAATTGGTTTGACTCTCTCTGTATCAAAATGGAAGCGCTGCCCCGCAATGGATAATGTTTTCACCGCCCATACGCCTCGCACCGCATTGCAGACAAACAGACTCTCCGCCATCTTAAGATCATCCAAATGGATGTTCATCAGCTCATGAATGGGTAGAATCGCTTTTAATCCCTGTAAGGTAGTGCCTGCCACCCCGCTGTGTTCCAAACTCGGTGTCCACCAAAGTCCCGCTCGATACAATACCAGATTAGACTGTGTGCCTGAAACCACCCTATCCCTTTCATTGAGCATCACCCCTTCTTCAAATGTCGGTTCCATTGCCGCCAATTCCTGACGAGCCAACACATTCTCCAAACGGTTCAAATGCTTCATCCCCGCCAAAGCTGAACTCACCCCCCAGCGAGTCTGCAACACCGTCGACGAAATCTCCGCAGGATTTTGAAAAAAATCCCAATTTTCCCAGTCCTGCATGGCTTCTTCACTGGCTGGATAGTCTGAAATCTGCACAATAAAGTTCGTTTGAGCTATCTCTGGTGGCGCATAACCTCTACCGCCACACCCACGGGTCAGGATCATTTTTACCACCGCCACCTTAAGTGTTGCAGGTGCAGCGGCTAGGGCTTGATCTGTCCAGCTTTGAAGCTGTGACCAATCGAGAGCGGGAAAATACAGTCTTTCAGCATGCTGCTTTAAGCGTTGCCAATGTGCCTGTGCATGACAAAGCTGGTGATTGACACTCAAAGCCGTGGTAAAAAAGCCATCGCCATATTGCAAGCCACGGTCACAGAGCGGTAACGCCTCTGTTGGCTCTCCATTCACCCAAAATTGACTCACTTTTCCATGGCTCCCAATGCTCGCAGCAGCCCACGGGCTTTATGCCGAGTCTCTTCCAACTCTTTTTCCGCAATTGAATCCGCCACAATGCCCGCCCCTGCTCGGAATAATAACTGGTTTTCCGTCTGACGATGCACAAAGCTACGAATCAAAATATTGGTATCCATACTGCCATCTCGATTGATATACCCCAAGCTGCCCGTATAAGCCAATCGAGGCATCTGCTCCAGTTCGGCAATAATCTCCATACAACGAATTTTCGGACAGCCCGTAATGGTCCCCCCTGGAAACACCGCATGCAGTACTTCTAACGGATTGAAATCTTCAGATAAATGCCCCTGCACATTGGAAACAATATGATGCACATGCTCATAACTCTCAACCGTCATCAACTCATTCACCTGCACACTGCCAGGCTGACAGATTCGCCCTAAATCATTGCGTTCCAAATCAATCAGCATAATATGCTCTGCCCGCTCTTTCGGGTGGGCAATCAACTCATTTTTCAATGCCTCATCTTCAGCTTGCGTCTTTTCTCGTCGCCGAGTGCCTGCAATCGGTCGGGTTTCCACTTGCATCGCCGTATCCTGAGGTCGTACCCGCACCATCCGTTCAGGCGAGGAACTGATCACCGACCAGCCGTCAAACTGGGCCAAAGCGGCAAATGGAGCGGGATTGTGTTGTCGCAGAGCTTGATACACACTCAACGAATCGACATTCTCCGCCAGTTCCACCGTCCATTGACGAGAAAGATTCACCTGAAATACATCGCCCGCCAAAATATACTCTTTAATCCGATGCACCCCTTGCAAAAATTTTGCTTCTGGTTCCTCCGTCTGCCGCTTAAGCTGGATGGCTTGAGTCGCTAATGCGTTCTCCTTAATCGCTTGCCAATCTTGTACCATTTCAGCCAGCAGATCCGCTTGTTCAGCCACCGCTGTCAACTGTTGGGTTTGATGGTCAATTATCAAGGCGGCGGGGATACGACTGATCACTGCCAAAGGCAAATCGCCTTGAGGCAAGTCCAAAACAGGCTCAATCACCTGCCCATATTCATAACTCAAATAGACAAACCACCCCCCTGAAAAAGGCAAATCGGTCTTGCAGGACTGTGTTTTCTGAGAAAAAAAATCGACCGCAAACTGTTTTTGGAAATCGTCCGCTGCTGAAAAATCATTTAATGTATGCGTTTGCTGAGGAAAGGCAAAAAGAATCGAATAACGGTGGGCATCCGTTTGTGCCACACTCTCGAGTAGATAGGGATATCGTTCAGGATAGGCTTGATGCAGTTTAAGCAAGTCCTCAACCGAACCTCGTTCAGTTAAGACTTGCGTCACCATGTCGTCGTTCAATTGGGGGTTAGACACGGCCAAGGACAATAGAGGCATTGGTTCCCCCAAAGCCTAAAGAGTTAGACAAGGCGTAATCAAACTGCGCTGGACGAGCAGCATTGCCTTGAACATAATCTAGGTCACAACCTTCATCTGGATTTTCCAAATTGATCGTCGGCGGCAAGACCTGCTCTTGCAAAGCCAAAACTGTAAACACCACTTCCATTGCCCCTGCTGCCCCTAAAGCGTGACCTGTCATTGATTTGGTGGAACTCATGGCCAATTTGTAAGCATGGTCGCCAAAAGCGGTTTTCACCGCCTGGGTTTCACATAGATCTCCGCCAGGCGTTGAAGTGCCGTGAGCATTGATATAACCAATCTGTTCAGGCTTCAATCCCGCATTGCGAAGGGCATTGGTCATACAGCGAGCGCCACCATCTCCGCCTGAAGCGGGCATGGTGATGTGATAGGCATCGCCACTCATCCCAAAGCCCATGACTTCCGCATAAATATGCGCCCCACGAGCCTTAGCGTGTTCATACTCTTCTAACACCACCGCCCCAGCACCATCACTCAACACAAAGCCATCACGATCTTTGTCCCAAGGACGACTGGCGTGTTCAGGATCCTCATTGCGAGTTGACAAGGCACGGGCAGCCGCAAATCCAGCCACCCCTAACTGACAAGTGGCAAATTCTGAGCCGCCTGCCAACATCACATCCGCATCACCATACTCAATCAAGCGAGCGGCATCGCCGATACTGTGTGTACCCGTTGCACAGGCAGTGGCAATCGCCATATTGGGACCTTTCAAGCCGAACATAATCGAAAGATAGCCTGAAGTCATATTCACAATCGAGCTGGGTACAAAGAAAGGTGAAATGCGTCTTGGACCTGAATTGAGCAGCGTCCCAGTTTGGTTCTCAATGGTCTGGATCCCGCCAATGCCTGATCCCATGGAAACACCGATGCGTTCTGCATTCTCCTTTGTCACCTCTAGCCCTGAATCTTTCAGTGCTAGAGTCCCTGCCGCAATACCGTACTGGATAAACTTATCCATTTTTTTGACATCCTTGGCGGCAATGTACTCTGTCGGCTCAAAGCCTTTGACTTCACCACCAAATTTGACAGCGAATTTCTCTGTATCAAAACCCGTCAAAGGCGCAATCCCGCTTTTCCCTGCTTTAATGGCTTCCCAATTGGCTTCAACAGTGGTGCCTAAAGGAGACAGTACACCCAATCCAGTAATCACGACACGACGCTTACTCACAACTCTTTCCTCATACTCAATAAAAAGTAACTACTCAGTTAACACCGTCACCATGCCACTGAAATTTGTCCAGTCAAGGCGAAATGCTCGTTCAGTAAATGATCGTTTTCCAACGCAGACAAGGCGGATTTAAGAAGCATTCTGGATAGTTACTAAAAAAAAAGCCGTATTTAAATACGGCTTCTCAACGCTTACCTTGGCAAGACCTTAGTCTAAGTTAGCTTCGATATATGCGACTGCTTGTGCCAAAGTACCAATTTTCTCTGCTTCTTCATCAGGAATTTCGGTATCGAACTCTTCTTCAAGCGCCATTACCAACTCAACAGTGTCAAGTGAGTCTGCCCCTAGATCATCAACGAAAGAGGCATCAGGGGTAACCTGATCTTCTTCTACACCTAGTTGCTCAACAACGATTTTTTTGACGCGTTCTTCAATACTACTCATTTGGATCATACTCCAGTTTTGGTTAAAAAAATTGGGTAATGGATATTTTCGCTTTATCCATTTTAAAATTCAAGTTTATTTCCCAAATCCTCAGATAAAAATTGGATAAAGTGTGCTGCACCTTGTCTGCTAGGGGCTTGCAAAAAATCTTAGCTTCACCCATCGGTTAAGCGGGCATTTTTTGTGCGTCCATAGCTGGCAAGGAGTGGGGCAATTTGCCGATTTCTATCTGAGGACTTGGGTATTTAGTGCCTATTTTTCCCAGCACCTACATCATATACATCCCGCCATTCACATTGATCGTCTGACCTGTGATATAGCTGCCCCCTTCAGAAGCCAAGAAAGTCACTGTCTTGGCAATATCTTCAGGCTGGCCTAAGCGTTGTAACGGAATTTGGGTAATCAATGCTTGTCGTTGCTCTTCTGGCAAAGCATCCGTCATATCGGTGGCAATAAAACCAGGTGCGATGGTATTCACCGTAATCCCTCTGGCACCGACCTCTCTGGCTAAAGATTTAGAAAAGCCCATAATGCCTGCCTTTGCCGCCGCATAGTTGGTCTGCCCTGCATTCCCCATCACGCCGACCACAGAAGCGATATTGATAATGGCACCACCACGCGCTTTCATCATGCCTCGCAGACACGCTTTTGACATACGGAACACCGAGTTTAAGTTGGTTTCAATAATCTCTTCCCACTCTTCGTCTTTCATTCGCATTAAGAGATTATCACGGGTAATGCCTGCATTATTCACTAAAATCGTCGGTGCACCAAAGGTCTTGCTCACTTCGGCGACCACTTCTTGAATTTGTGCTTTATCCGTCACATTCAGACAGCGACCTTCTCCTTTCACGCCCGCTTCCGCTAGGTAATCAGAAATTGACTGCGCACCCTTATCTGATGTCGCCGTGCCGATCACCGTGGCACCATTCTTTGCCAAATCCAATGCAATGGCTTTCCCAATGCCTCGGCTGGCGCCTGTGACTAAAGCAATTTTTCCCGTTAGCATCTTAAGATTCCTTTTATTTTGAGGAAGAGTTAGGACAAGCTTTCAACCGCTTTTTGCAAAGAGGCGGTATCATAAACGGGTGTGGTTTTCACTCGACGATCGATACGACGATTCAAGCCCATCAGCACTTTTCCTGGACCGAGCTCATATAAAGCTTCCACACCCTCTTCGGCCATTTTCTGTACAGTTTTCACCCACTGAACTGGACGATAAAGCTGTTCAACCAGTGCCTGTTTAATCTCTGCATCTGTTTGATGCGTCTGTACATCGGCATTATGTAGCACAGGGACTTGAGGCGCTTGAAACGAAAATGATTCCATAAATTTTGCCAAATTATCTGCAGCTGGCTTCATCAGTGAACAGTGAGAAGGTACACTCACCGATAACATCACTACTTTTTTCGCACCCGCTTCTTGTAACAGAGGAATGGCCTT
>JALUXI010000234.1 GCA_027019045.1 Piscirickettsiaceae bacterium
CAAAGGGTTGTCTGAGCAACAAGCCGTGATGCACCATGCGTTAAGTAATGCGATGTTGCCTGTGGTGACAATCTTAGGGTTGCAACTGGGCACTTTATTGGGAGGGGCAGTGATTACAGAGGTGGTCTTTGACTGGCCTGGACTGGGACAGTTATTGGTTGATTCCATTCAGAAACGAGATTACCCCGTTGTGCAGGCGTGTATTTTAGTGATCAGCGTTGCTTATATCGTGGTGAATGGGTTGACGGAGTTGGTATATGGATGGCTCGACCCAAGAATTCGACTAGGGCAAGGTGGATGATGCAAGTGTCGAGACGAATTTTAAAGAGCGTCGGTTTTAGCGGCTGGGTGTTACTGCTCTGGGCAATGATGGCATTTTTTGCTGGCTGGGTAGGGGTGGCGGCAATTGATGTGCAGCTGGATAGGTTTTTACACTCACCGACTTGGGGTGATTGGCAGGGGTGGTTGGGGTATGATGAGTTAGGTCGACCTGTCCTATTACGACTGTTGATGGGCGCGCAAACTTCGTTTTTAGTCGCTATCGGTGTGGTTACGCTCTCTGCCATTTTGGGGACGACTATCGGCTTGATCAGTGGTTATCGAGGGGGTTGGTTAGATCGCATTGTTGTGAAAGTGATTGATGTTTTTTTGGCCTTTCCTGGATTGCTACTTGCCATTGCATTAGCAGCCATTTTAGGGCCTGGAATTGAAAATGTGATTTTTGCTTTGGTGGTCGTCGGCTGGGTCTCTTATGCCCGTTTGGCCAGAGCGCAAACATTGAGTATTCGCCATAGAGAGCATATTCTGGCGGCGAAAGCGTTTGCGATTCCAGAAAGACAAATTTTATTTCGACATATTCTACCTTTGATTCTCGCCCCTTTAGGTGTGGAGGCCACTTTTGGGATTGCAGGAGCGGTCATTTCTGAGGCTGGTTTGTCATTTTTGGGACTTGGTGTTCAAGCTCCCGATGCTTCTTGGGGAAGTATGATTAGGGAAGGAACCCGTTATCTGTTGGTGGCACCGCACTTGGTGATTGTGCCAGGGTTAACGCTTATGCTGGTGGTACTGGCAGTCAACCTTCTTGGAGACCGTTGGCGTGATGCGTTAGATGTGAGAAAAGCTTGACAAAAAGCAGAAAAATCATTATATTTGTCGAAGTTTTTTTAAGTTTCTTTGGGAATAGGTTTGAATATTATCAAATTCCTGTTGCCCAACCTTGAGAAACCCCGTTTTTACGGGGTTTTTTCGTATAGGTCATTTGAGAAACCTTTGAGTTTGAGGATAAAAGTGGTTTTAGAAGATAAAATCGAAGCAATGATCAAACCCTCCATCGAAGCCTTAGGCTTTGAATTATGGGGGTTGGAGTATTTGCCAGCAGGCAATCACTCTATTTTACGCATCTATTTGGATAAGCCAGCGGGGATTACCGTGGATGACTGTGCAGAAGCGAGTCATCAGATCAGTGCTATTTTAGAAGTGGAAGACCCGATTAGTAATGCCTATCGTTTAGAGGTCTCTTCTCCAGGACTAGATCGCCAACTGTTTAAGTCTGAGCAATACCCAACCTATGAAGGTGAGGAAATGCAGGTGCGTACAGGATCACCCGTGATGGGGCGCCGTAAGTTTAAGGGCAAAATGTTGGAAGTCTTGCCTGAGGCGATTGTATTGGAAGTGGATGGTGAAGAGTATGAAATCCCTTTCGACGAGATAGAAAAAGCCAATGTGGTCCCCCAATTTGGCGATAACCGTAAAAAGAATTAATTTAGTAACGACTCAGCTCACCCCTGAAATCCGCCACTTCTGCGTTGGAAAATGGTCATTTACAACTTGTAAACTCACATTTTCTGCCTTGAATTGACGAATTTCAGGGGCAACCTGAGCAGTTACGGTATCAACTGAGTAGTTACAAGTTTAAAAGAGAGACAGCAAAATGAGTAAAGAAGTTTTAGCAGTTGTTGAGATCATGGCCAATGAAAAGGGCGTGGATAAAGAGATTATCTTTGAGGCGGTAGAAGCCGCTTTAGCTACGGCCACCCGAAAAAGCTATGATGATGAAATTGATGTGCGTGTTGAAATCGATCGTAAAACAGGCGATTACAAAACCTTTAAGCGCATGGAAGTGATTGAAGACGATGTGGCGATTGAAGAGCATCCAGAATGGTATATCCGCATGATGGATGCTGTGGATATTGATCCTCACGCAGAACCGGGTCAGTATCTTGAAGAAGAAATTGAATCAATTGAATTCGGTCGTATTGGTGCGCAAACGGCAAAGCAGGTGATCTTACAGAAGATCCGTGAAGCAGAACGCAAAAAGATCGTTGAGGACTACTCAAACCGTGTTGGTGAGATTATGACTGGTCAAGTCAAACGGGTAGATAAAGGCGATGTGATTTTGGATATGGGGGATAATGTGGATGCGGTGATTCCACGAAATGCCCTCATCAATCGTGAAAACTTCCGTATGGGTGATCGAGTGCGTGCTTACCTCAAGGATGTGACCTATAAGCCTAAAGGTGCGCTATTGACGATGTGTCGCAACTGTAAAGAGATGTTGATTGAATTGTTCAAAATCGAAGTGCCTGAAATTGGAGACGACTTGATTGATGTAATGAGTGCTGCACGAGATCCTGGTTTCCGAGCCAAAGTGGCCGTACGAGCGAATGACCCTCGCCTTGATCCAATCGGTGCTTGCGTGGGGATTCGTGGTAGTCGTGTTCAAGCGATTACCAATGAATTGAATGGTGAGCGTATTGATATTGTGTTATGGGATGCCAATGATGCTCAGTTTGTCATCAACGCCATGGCGCCAGCTGAAGTGAAGTCCATTTTAGTGGATGAAGATAAGCACTCTATGGACATTGCGGTTGAAGATGAGAAGTTATCACAAGCCATCGGGAAAAATGGGCAGAATGTTCGTTTGGCCAGCGAATTGACAGGCTGGGAATTGAATGTGATGTCTGAAAGCGAAATGGCGGAAAAACATCAGCAGGAAAATGCGGGGATTATCGAAACCTTTATGACCGCTTTGGATATTGATCAAGACCTAGCAGAAGTTTTGGCAGAAGAAGGCTTCACCACTTTAGAAGAGGTAGCCTATGTACCGGCTTCAGAGATGTTGGAGATTGATGGCTTTGATGAGGATATCGTAGAAGAGTTGAAGTCTCGTGCCAAAGATGCCTTGTTGACTCAGGCACTGGTCGCCGAAGAGCAAGTTGAAAATGCCGAACCCGCTGAAGATTTGAAAAATCTTGAAGGGATGACAGAAGCCTGGGCAACTAAATTGGCACAAAATGGTATCATTACCCAAGAAGATTTAGCAGAATTGGGAACAGATGAGTTGCAAGAAATTTTAGAAGATATTGACGAAAAAACCGCTGGTGAGCTGATCTTAAAAGCCCGTGCCCCATGGTTTGAATAGTAAGGAGTGTTTCAATGGCAGATATTACAATTAAGAAATTTTCAGAAACGCTAAAGCTTTCAACCGATGCGCTTTTGTCACAGTTGGCAGAGGCAGGGATTCAGGGGAAGACGGCAGAAGATTCAATTTCAGATAAAGAAAAACAGACCCTTTTAGCTTACCTAAAAAGTAAGCATGGGGGCAGTAGTGAAGCAGAGCCCAAAAAGGTGACGCTTAAACGCAAAAAAGTGCAGACGCTCAAAACAAAAAGTGGCTCGGTTAACCTAGAAGTGCGTAAAAAACGCACCTATGTGAAGAAGTCCGAAACAGAGCAGCAAAAAGAAGCTGAAGAGAAAGCACGCAAAGAAGCGGAAGAGGCTGCTAAACGTGAAGAAGAAGCTCGAATAGCTGCTGAAAAAGCGAAGCGTGAGGAAGAGGCTCGATTGGCAGCTGAAGCGGAAGCAAAGGCAGCTGAAGAGAAGGCGAAGCAGGAAGCCATCGCTAAAGCTCAAGAAGCACCAGCAGAAGTTGTGAAGCCGGCTGCAGAAAAACCAAAGAAAAAAGATAAAAAGCATCCATCTAAGACAAAAGCGGCTGAAGAGGCACCCAGTAAAGGGAAAAAGTCAGCGGGTCATAAGAAACGCAGCGGTCGTGATACCCTAGATATGAACAACCGAGGTCGTAAGGGGGGTAAAGCGAAGCCTAAAAAGCCTGTTCAGGTCAATAACGAGCATACCTTTACCAAGCCAGTTGAGAAGGTTGTGCGTGAGGTGAAAATCCCAGAAACCATCCAAGTGGCTGAATTGGCTGATAAGATGGCAGTCAAATCGACTGAGGTGATTAAAACCTTGATGATGATGGGTGTGATGGCCACGATCAACCAAGTTTTAGACCAAGAAACTGCTCAATTGGTTGTTGAAGAGATGGGTCATAAACCCATCTTGTTGAATGAAAATGCACTTGAAGATGAGGTGACGCAACAAGAATATGACGGTGAGACGGTTCACCGCGCCCCTGTGGTGACTATTATGGGGCATGTTGACCATGGTAAAACTTCTCTTCTTGATTATATCCGTAAAGCCAAAGTGGCTGCAGGTGAAGCAGGCGGCATTACCCAGCATATTGGTGCTTATCATGTTGAAACCCCAAATGGTGGCATTACCTTTATCGACACCCCAGGTCACGAAGCCTTTACGGCGATGCGTGCTCGAGGGGCAAAGGTCACAGATATTGTGGTTATTGTGGTCGCAGCAGATGATGGTGTGATGCCTCAAACCAAAGAAGCCGTTGAACATGCCAGAGCGTCAGGTGTGGAAATGGTGGTAGCGATTAACAAGATTGATAAAGAGAATGCCAACCCTGATCGTGTCATGCAAGAGTTGGCGGCTTTAGAAGTCATTCCTGAAGCTTGGGGTGGGGATGTGCCTTTTATTCCAGTCTCTGCTAAAACAGGCGAAGGGGTGGATGATTTACTCGAAACCATTTTGCTTCAATCTGAAATTTTGGAACTCGAAGCACCGATTGAAGGGCCTGTTAAAGGAACTGTCATTGAATCTCGTTTGGACAAAGGGCGAGGGCCTGTTGCGACGGTTTTAGTTCAGGCTGGAACTTTGCAAAAAGGGCAGATTGCACTCTGTGGTATGGAATATGGTCGTGTACGAGCATTAATTAATGACCGTGGTGAAGTCGTTGATAAAGCCACCCCATCAATGCCTGTTGAGGTATTAGGGCTTTCAGGCGTGCCTGTGGCTGGGGATGAGATGATTACGGTGCCGAATGAACGAAAAGCTCGTGAAGTCGCTCTGTTCCGTCAAGGCAAGTTCAAAGAGTTGAAAGTCGCTCGTCAGCAGAAAGCACAATTGGATAATATGTTTAGCCAGATGCAAGAAGGCGAAGTACAGAATGTAAATATCATTCTCAAAGCCGATGTGCAAGGTTCGATTGAAGCACTCTCTGATGCACTGGTCAAACTCTCAACGGATGAGATCAAAGTGAAAATTGTCTCTTCAGGTGTGGGTGGGATTACGGAGACGGATGCCAACTTGGCTATCGCTTCTGATGCGATGATTTTCGGTTTTAATGTCCGTGCCGATGCGAAAGCCAAACGCATTATTGATAATGAAGGAGTAGGTTTGAAATACTACTCTGTTATCTATGAGGCAGTGGATGAAGTCAAACGCGCCATTGAAGGTCGCATGGCACCTGAATTTAAAGAAGAGATTATCGGTGTGGCTGAAGTGCGTGATGTGTTTAAAGCACCGAAAATTGGTGCCATCGCTGGGTGTATGGTCACCGAAGGGGTGGTTAAACGCAGCAATCCTATCCGTGTTTTGCGAGACAATGTGGTTATCTATCAAGGCCAGCTTGAATCGCTTCGTCGTTTTAAAGACGATGTGCAAGAAGTGCGACAAGGCATGGAGTGTGGTATTGGTGTAAAAGATTACAACGATGTTCGTGTTGGTGATCAGATAGAGGTCTATGAACGCATTGAGGTGAAACGAACGCTGGATTAACCCAGCTTAACAAATCGTTCTAAGCCCCAGTTAATGGGGCTTTTTTATCAGAAAAGAATTTACAAGGATTAAAAAAAGATGCATAAAACAGGAGTCAGTCGACCCGACAGAGTGGCGGAAGAGATTCGCCGTACGGTGTCTGAGTTGATTGTAAAAGAGGTGAAAGACCCTCGTTTAAAAAATGTGACCATTACCGATTGTAAAGTCTCTCGTGACTTGGGGATTGCCAAGCTTTACTATACCTATATTGGCGCAACTGAAGAGAGTCCAGAAGTGGCAGAAGCCAAACAAGCTTTAGAAAAAGCCAAAGGCTTTTTTCGCAGTGAAATTGGTAAGCAGATCAAGTTACGCATTGTGCCAGAAGTGCGTTTTTACTATGACAATGCGGCTGAAAATGCCAGTCATATCGAAGCACTGATCCAGAAAGCACTTTACGGTAAAGAGTAGATGGCAAGAAAAAGACGGCAAGATAGAGATCCCATTCACGGAATTGTGCTGGTGGACAAGCCAAAAGGATTGACCTCCAATGCAGTTCTGCAAAAAGTGATGCGGATGCTGAATGCCCAGAAAGGCGGACATACAGGTGCATTGGATCCATTTGCCACAGGACTGTTGCCGATATGCTTAGGTGAGGCGACAAAGGTTTCAGGGTTGTTATTGGACGCTGATAAGCGTTATCTTGCCACTTTGAAACTGGGGGAAGCGACGACGACAGGGGATTTAGATGGCGAAGTGATTTTAACGCAGTCTGTTCCAGAGTTAACGGATGCATTGCTCGAATCGACTTTAGAAGGGTTTCTGGGTGAAGGCGAGCAGGTGCCGCCGATGTTTTCTGCATTAAAACATCAAGGCAAGCCGCTGTACGAATATGCTAGACAAGGCATTGAGATTGAACGCCCCGCTCGTCCTATTCACATAAAGTCACTTAAGCTGCTTAGTTTTCAACCTGATGAAATTCAGTTTGAAGTGCTGTGTTCCAAAGGCACCTATGTTCGCACTCTGGGAGAAGATATTGCTAAGGCATTAAACACCGTGGGGCATTTAACCGCATTACGGCGTACACAAACGGGAAGCCTAACAGCGGATCAGATGCTCTCCTTAGAGGCACTGGAAGAAAAGGTTGCTGAAGGTGAACCGTCCCTTTTTCCACTCGATATCGCTTTAACCGACACTCCAAGCCTCACCCTGAATGATGAACAGGTGGATTTTTTACGGCATGGCGGCATGTTAAAAATTGAAAAACCCGATGCAGATATTGAACAGGTGCGGCTTTATGATGCACAAGGGCAAATTGTTGCCATGGGCGAGTGGCACCCGAAAACAGGCCTGTTGAAAGCGAAGCGAGTTTTTCAGTTTGCTTGATTTGCGTTTACCCATTCTGGATATTCGTTCAACCGAAGCGTTTGAAAGGTTGCATCTTGAAGGCAGTGTCAATATTCCATGGGATTTACTGCCTGAACGACTTAATCTACTGCCGCCTAAAGGCATAACACTTCAGTTGATTTTTGAAAAAAATAATCAAGAAGCTGTGACTTTTTTGGCGGATAAAGGCCACCCCATTTCTGCTCACTTTTCTTGGGAAGAAATCGCAAAATTTTGCGAAAAAATGCCAGA
>JALUXI010000235.1 GCA_027019045.1 Piscirickettsiaceae bacterium
TATTGTTTTTCACAAAATCCATCACATACTGAAACATTTCAGGGTCTTCATCTTTTAAGCGCTCATCAATAATCAAACACTTCTGCCCGTTATACAACTCTGGATGCAAATAATCGTGAAACACCAGCCGGTGAGAAGGACCATATGATGCCTTCATTGATGAAATGCGATCAATCCAATCACTCGGACGAAACTTCCGCCCATCCTCTGTAAACCCCTCAATAATATAACGGCAATCCACCTTTCACTTCCTTAGTTTATCATCTATCAATTTTACAATTTTAGCACAGTCCCTTTAAATTATCCCACTCTTCCCCCTGCAAAAAGAGGGTAAAAGTGGCATAATACGCTTTTTTGGATAGTAACCTAAGGCTTTGGCATGACCCAGTATCGCACGGATGATCTTCGTATAAAACAAATCACCGAAGTACGCCCTCCAATTGAACTCCATGAACAGTACCCAATTACAGAAACGGCCGCAAAAACGGTTTACGACACCCGTCAGCAGATTCATAATATTCTAACGGGGCGAGATGACCGACTACTCGTCGTAATTGGTCCTTGCTCTATCCATGACCCCGAAGCTGCTGTGGAATATGCGCAAAAACTTAAAGCCCAGATCGAAAAATATCAAGATGATCTATTGATTGTAATGCGGGTCTATTTTGAAAAACCCCGTACCACAGTCGGTTGGAAAGGACTCATCAATGATCCAGATCTGAATGAATCTTTCCAAATTAACAAAGGGTTAGAACTGGCTCGTAAACTCCTTCTAGATATCAACAACCTAGAAGTACCCGCCGCAACCGAGTTTTTAGACCTCATCTCGCCGCAATATATTGCTGACCTTGTTTCATGGGGTGCCATTGGTGCGCGTACGACTGAAAGCCAAGGACATCGTGAATTGGCATCGGGTCTCTCTTGTCCTGTGGGCTTTAAGAATGGAACAGACGGCAATATTAAAGTCGCCGTGGATGCGATTCGTGCTGCCAACAATCCACATATTTTTATGTCTCTCACCAAAGAGGGGAAATCTGCCATCTTCTCCACCACAGGCAACCCAGATTGCCATGTGATTTTACGAGGCGGGAATGATGGTCCAAACTATGACAAACCCCATGTAGAACAAGCGGTTGCAGAGTTACAAAAAGCAGGTGTTCAAGATAAACTCATGATTGACTGCAGTCATGCCAACAGTAATAAACAGCACGAAAGACAACTCATCGTCGCTGAATCCATTCGTGACCAGTTGAGCGAAGGCACTCCCCATCTAATGGGTGCAATGATAGAGAGTCATCTGGTGGCCGGGCGTCAAGACATTGAGCCAGGGAAGCCGCTCACCTATGGGCAGAGTATTACCGATGCTTGTATCGGCTGGGAGGATAGCGAGGTCGTTTTAGAAACGCTTGCGGAAGGTATTCGTAACCGCCGCCAAGCCAATCAAGGTTAAAAATGCTGATAACCCGCTTTAGTCAAATACGCTGAAGCGGGTGTGCCAATCGCATTTGAATGCTCAAGAGATACAACCCCTTCACACTGTTCAAAACGCTCACACACCCACACTGCTGAGCTGGCATGAGACTGCCCCATTCGTCCAATCACTGAAACAGGTTCCCCTAATTGCTGAGCCAAAGACAAAACCTTGTCTAGCTTTTCAGACGAAACCGTAAAACACAACTCATAATCATCCCCTGCTGCTAATGGCAATTGATAACCCACCTCTCCAACCTCATCAATATAGTCGGCTACCGCTTCAGAAATCGGCAAAGCATCCAAACCAATCCACGCTGAACAATTTGAAGCTGTACATATATGCCCTAAATCCGCTACCAATCCATCAGAAATATCAATCATGCTATTGGCAAGCCCTCTTAAAGCTTGCCCAAGAGCCACCTTTGGCACAGGACGATTCAACCGCTGCACAGGCTCCGTGTCTGCCACCCCTTCACGATCTTCAAGCACCCACTTTAATCCCAAACCTGCACTGCCCAGCAATCCGCTCACTAAAATCCAATCGCCAACTTTCGCATTTTTTCTCAAAATCCCCAGTCCTGTTGGGATTTCTCCAATCGCAGAGAGGGTGAGCACCGTTTGCTGCCCCTTTGTAGTATCTCCTCCAATCAGAGGTATGCTCAAAGGAATCGCCCATCTCTGTAATCCCAGTGCAAATGATTCTAACCATTCAGCATTGACACTAGGCAAGGTAACCGCCAGAGAGTAACTTTTCGGTTCTGCCCCCATCGCTGCCAAATCGCTTAAGTTTACCGCCACTAGTTTCCAACCAATATCATAGGGATCGGTCTGTTTAGGATAATGCACGCCCTCTACCATTGTATCCGTCACCACCACCAGTTGCTTGGCTGGCTGTGTTTCAACAATGGCACCATCATCTCCAATCCCTAACTCACCTTCATTTAAAGGTTGAGAAAGCGGCTTAAAGTACTGCTCAATTAAATTAAACTCTTCTGACATTGTTGACCTTAAAAAGAAAAAAGCCCATATTGGGCTTTTATTATGACGCAAAACTGACTTCAAAAATTAGGCTTTTCGATTTGCCTCAACTTCACTAGAACGAAGCTGTTGTGCTACCTTATCCAGCACACCATTGATATACTTGTGGCTCTCTTCAGCGCCAAAGCCTTTAGCTAGCTCCACAGATTCATTCAAAATCGCTTTATAAGGAATCTTAGGCGAATGCTTTAATTCAAATACACCCATTCTCAAAATAGTTCTTTCAACAGGGTTAATCAATGCCATTGAGCGGTCTAAAAAAGGCTGGAAAATCGCATCTAACGCATCCGCCTCACGACTCACCTGTGTAACCAATTCATTAAACAGCGCAACATCCACCCCTTGCAACCGCTGTTCCATCTGAAACTGCTTGATAATTTCATAAGGCTCATCGCCTGAGATCAATTGCTGATAGAGTGCTTGCAAAGCGGCTTGTCGTGCAGCGGTTCTGGGAGAAAGATGCAATTGCTTTTCCTTCACCTCTTCCCCCTGACCAGGCTTCGCTTCTTGAATGTTTTTTAAAACGGTTTCACTCATGATTATAATTGCTTCAATACATTGACGGTTTCAATCGCAGCTAAGGTGGCTTCTCCGCCTTTATTCCCCGCTTTGGTACCTGCTCGCTCAATCGCTTGTTCAATCGTATCAACGGTCAATACGCCGAAAGAGACGGGGACGCCTGTTTGTAGCTGAATCTGCCCCAACCCTTTGACGCATTCACCCGCTACATAATCAAAATGCGGTGTCCCGCCACGAATCACAGCCCCCAAGGCCACAATGGCATCATACTGTCCTGAAGCCGCCATCTTCTGGGCGGCCACAGGGATTTCAAAGGCTCCTGGCACCATCACTTGGGTAATATTTTCTTTACTTCCGCCATGTCGGACAATCGTATCAATGGCACCTTCCACCAAGCTATCAACGATATAGCTATTAAAGCGACCCACAACCAAACCAATTTTCATGCCTTGAGCGATCATGCTCCCTTCAATTTTTGTCATTTTTATTCCTTTTTATTCTTCTTTGTCTATTGTTTCGACCACTTCTAGACCAAACCCACTTAAAGCCCCCATTTTAACAGGAGAGCCGATCACTTGTAACTGCTTCAACCCTAGATCGCTCAAGATTTGCGCCCCTAAGCCAAATGTTTTCCCATCATCTTCGGTAATCAATTCAGGTGACTGCACCCCTAAATCTTTAAGCTGGTATTGCTGAATCTTATCCAGCAATTCGGTGCCTTCTTCATGTTTTCTCAACACCACAATGACCCCTTTGCCTAATTTTGCCACCTGTTTCATCGCCGCAGAGAGCGGCCAACCGCACTCTTCTCTTTTCGACGCAAACAGGTCACACAGGGTATCCGCCATATGCACACGGACGGGCACAGGTTCATCAGCTGAAATTTCACCATAAACCAATGCAAAATGCGCACGGTGTTCCAAAATATCTTCATAGCCAATCAGACGGAAATCGCCATATTCGCTCGGTAATTGACACTCTGTCACCCGCTCAATGGTTTTCTCATTTTTCAAACGATACTGAATCAGATCTGCAATGGTGCCAATTTTTAATCCATGCTCTTCGGCATATTTTTCAAGGTCTTCCCGCCGTGCCATGGTGCCATCTTCGTTCATAATTTCGACGATGACCGAAGCAGGTTCAAATCCTGCCAATTTTGCCAAATCACATCCCGCTTCCGTATGCCCTGCACGGGTCAGCACACCGCCAGGTTGTGCCATCAAAGGAAACACATGACCAGGTGTCACAATATCCTCACTGGTTGCATCCTTTGCCACTGCTGTTCGAATCGTCACCGCTCGATCTTGTGCCGAAATCCCCGTTGTCACCCCTCTGGCTGCTTCAATCGATACAGTAAAATTGGTACCATGTGGATCTTTATTATCGGTCACCATCAGAGGTAAATGTAGCTGCTGGCACCGCTCTCTTGTCAGCGTTAAACAGATTAACCCCCGACCATAGCGAGCCATAAAATTGATATCTTCAGGAGTGACCGTTTCTGCTGGCACCAATAGATCACCTTCATTTTCACGGTCTTCGTCATCCATTAGAATGACCATTTTGCCTTGCTTATAATCTTCAATCAGCTCTTCAATGGTATTGAGTGCCATCTATTTAAATCCTTTTTCAGCTAAAAACTGTTCGGTAATGGGTGAGGTGGAAACTTCTTCACATGATTCTTGAGGTGCCGTCATCATCCGTTCTAGGTATCGAGCCAAAAGATCAACCTCTAAATTCACTTCACTGCCCACCTGTAAAAATTGAATGGTGGTCGCCTCACGGGTATGCGGCACAATATTGACCCCAAACACGCAGCCTTCCACTTCATTTACGGTCAAACTAATGCCATTGATGCAGATGGAGCCTTTGGCGGCAATATATTTAGCGATGGAGACTGGGGCTTCAAACTGATAACGCCACGAGCGTCCTTCAGGTGTCATTGACACCACCTTACCCACGCCGTCCACATGACCACTCACCAGATGACCGCCTAACCGATCTTGGAGTCGTAACGCTTTTTCTAAATTAACAGGGTCACCCACTTTGAGGCTCCCCAGCGTCGTTACGGCCAAACTCTCATTGGAGACATCGGCCACATAGCTATTTGCTCCCAACTCAATAGCGGTTAAGCAAACACCATTGGTCGCAATACTATCCCCTAGTTTGACATCCGACATATCCAATGAACCCGTCTCCACAGTCAAACGCCAATCACCACCACGAGGCTCAATATTGCGAATTTTGCCAACCGCTTCAATAATGCCTGTAAACATTATGCTGTCTCTCCCTTACTCACAGGTTGAGGGACTAACACACTGTAAAGGTCTTCTCCTACCATTTTGACCGACTGATAAGCCAAAGTAACCTTATCCGCCATCTTTTCAAATTCAGGCAGGTGCAACATCGGCCGTGCCGCATCGCCTAAAAAGCTAGGCGCAGTAAAGAGGTGATACTCATCCACCAACCCCTCTCGAACAAAAGCACCCGCCACAATTGCACCCGCCTCAACCATCACCTCTTGCACCTGTTCCTGTGTCAACAGATACTCTAAAACAGTCGGCAGATGGATACGATCTTCCTCGGCAGACACTGCAATCACTTCTGCGCCTTTTTCAATCAGCGCATCACATAAATCGAGCGCATCATCAACGGCTTCTTTCGTGGTCATAATCAGGGTACGACCTGGCAAAGAGAGCATTTTGGCATCCAAAGGCATACTCAAATGCGCGTCCAATACGACTCTTAGAGGATGAGACACTTCTCCATGAATATGCAGCTCTTTTAAAACCGCTTCTGGCAACCGAACATTCAGACTGGGATCATCAGCCAAAACCGTTCCAATCCCTGTAATAATTGCACCATGCAGCGCTCGTAACTTATGCACTTCTTCTCGTGCCATCGCTCCTGTAATCCAGCGACTTTCTCCATTTTTCAGGGCGGTACGCCCATCCGCACTGGCCGCCATTTTTAGTCGTACAAAAGGTCTTTTCTCAGTCATACTCATTATAAATCCAGGGTTTAACGCCTTGGCCTCCTGCTCATATAATCCCAATTTGGTTTCAATGCCAGCTCGTTGTAACTTTGCTAAACCTTGACCCCCAACGAGCGGATTAGGATCTTGCATTGCCACTACAACCCGAGCAACACCAGCCTCAATCAAACCGTCTGCACAGGGGGGGGTTCGTCCATAATGAGAACAAGGCTCAAGAGTAACATAAGCAGTCGCCCCTTTTGCCGCTTCTCCCGCTTCAGCCAATGCCAGCCGCTCAGCGTGCGGCTCACCCGCTTTGTGATGCCATCCCTCTCCCACAATTTGATCACCTTTGGCCAAAACGCAGCCAACCGCTGGGTTGGGCGCTGTGGTATAACGCCCCTTTTGCGCCAGTTCAAGCGCACGACGCATCATTTTTTGATCGATTTGAGCTTGTGTGTTCGTATCAGTCATGGTCACGGGAAGTTGAGGAAGGAGGTTCCATTTGAAGGTTAGAAGATTGTGCCGTGGTGGCTTGAACCAGTCGCTCAATCTCTTCTCGAAACGCATTCACATCTTGAAAAGAGCGATACACTGAAGCAAATCGCACATAAGCGACCTGATCCAACTCCCTTAAAAAATCCATCAGCCACTCTCCAATCTGTGCTGAAGGGATCTCTCTCACCCCTTCCGACATTAAGCGTTTGGTGATTTTTTCTATCACGCGTTCAATTTCTTCACTCTCAACAGGACGCTTTTCCAGTGCCTTAATCAAGCCACGGCGAATTTTATCAGGATCAAACCGCTCCCGATTACCGTCACTTTTCACCACACGAGGCAGAGAAAGCTCGGCACTTTCATAGGTGGTGAATCGTTCTCCGCACGCCGAACAATTCCGACGACGACGCACCTGTGCACCCTCCATCGCAAGGCGAGAATCCACCACCTTGGTATCGGGTGCATTACAAAAAGGACAATGCATTCAGAATCTTATTCGTCTTTATAAACAGGTTTACTCGCACACAAAGCTTTCACTTTTTCACGCACCTCGGACACGACGGCTTCATCCCAAAAATTTTCTTCTTGGTCACAAGTATCAATGATGTCACACATCCAATGCGCGAGCTGCTCAGCATCTTTTTCATCAAAATCTCGAGTGGTAATCGCAGCCGTTCCAATACGAATCCCGCTGGTCACAAAAGGCGACATAGGGTCATTCGGCACAGCATTCTTATTCACTGTAATATGAGCAGCACCCAGTGCAGCATCAACCAATTTACCTGTCAATCCTTGTTCAATAAAGCTCACCAAGAAGAGGTGATTTTCTGTCCCACCCGAGACGACATCATAACCACGGTCCATAAAGACCTTTGCCATCGCTTTGGCGTTTTTAATCACATTTTTTGCATAGGTTTTAAACGCTGGCTCCATCGCCTCTTTAAAGGCCACCGCTTTTGCTGCAATCACATGCATCAAAGGTCCGCCTTGCGCACCTGGGAAGATC
>JALUXI010000236.1 GCA_027019045.1 Piscirickettsiaceae bacterium
TGACACTTGCCTGCCTGATGGCTACCTACCCTTTCCTATCCGCCACCGCTGACGAGGTTCTGCCTCAAATCTCGGTGACCGAAGAAGACTCCCCTTCTGTTGAACAACGCCCAACCGAAGTGATACTAAATACGGGGAATACTGAAACTGGCACACTGCTTAAACAAATTACTGGTGTTGATGCTGTTCGTAAAGGGGGACATGGATTAGATGTAATGATTCATGGTCAAACGGCTTCTCGACTCAATGTGCTCTTAGATGGTGCCAAGATCCAAGGCGGCTGTCCTAACCGTATGGATCCCCCAACCTCTTATGCCGAAGTCGAAAGTTATGATGAAGTCAAAGTGTTGCAAGGTGTTCAATCCTTACAATATGGCGCAGGTGGCAGTGGAGGAACGGTGGTTTTTGAACGCAAAGCCCCTTCCTATGATCCGAATCAAGCGGTTCACGGTCAAGTCTCAGCCCTCACTTCCAGCAATGTGATGAAATATGATGCCAATGCCGAAGTATCCGCCGTAGGCAAAAAAGGATTCGTGGTGATTCAAGGCACCCAAAAAGAAGCCAATGACTATAAAGACGGCAATGGCGATCAAGTTCGCTCAAGCTATCAAACCACTCAAGGTCATATCGATCTAGGCTTCACCCCAAATGAACAAGACAGCTTTAAGCTCTCTTTAGAACGCTCTCGGACTGAAGATGCACTCTACCCAGGTGCCTCCATGGATGCCCCTGAGACAGAAGGCAATATGGTTCGGCTCCAATATGCTCGTAAAAAGGTAGCAGACAATCTTCAGCATTTAAAAGTAGAACTGTACCGTTCAACGGTTGACCACTTAATGGATAACTACTCTTTCAGAAACACACCTGCTAACCAGCAATCCAAAGCCCCCACTTCCACCACCACACAAGGTGCCAAAATCCAAGCACAAAGTCAGTGGCAAAAAAGTTTACTCACCTATGGAGTGCAATTGCAAAGCATTGAAAAAGATGCACGCGTAGAAAAGCCGAACGGCACACCTAAAACAGCACTTTGGCCAGATGTAGTCACCACCACCAACAGCGCTTTTATCGAAAGCCAAACGCCGCTTCAAAATCAAATGCGGCTAACAGCAGGTTTACGATATGACCTCGTCAATGCCAAAGCCCGAGACGGCCATACTACCATTGGCAGTACCATCCCTGCTAATCTTTATGCCGCCACTTACACTGGATACAGTGGTCAAACTTCACAAGATGAAGGTAACCTTAACCTCTTGCTGCGACTACAAGGAAAAGCCACAGCAACCACACAATGGTTTGCAGGCATCAGCCGCACGGCGAGAACGGCGGATGCAACAGAACGATTTGTGGCTAAAAATGTGATGGGCGGCCCTAAGTCATGGATTGGTAACCCTGACCTCAACCCTGAAATTCATAACCAATTAGACTTAGGGATGACAGGCGCTTCAGACTCCATCAGTTGGCAAGCCAATGTTTGGTATGATCAGGTCAATGACTATATTTTCCGTGATCAAGCCAAAAACCAGTCTGCCGCTACCGCCAGTGATGCACGCACCATCTATGTCAATGTTGATGCACAACTTTATGGTGCCAATGCAGAGATGAATTACGCTTTAAATGACAACTGGGACTTGGGCGGACAGGTGAGCATCACCAAAGGGTATAACACCACAGACCACCGCAACCTCAGCATGATGCCAGCACCGAGTGGCATGCTCAAAGCGGAATATACGCAAGACAAATGGTCAGCTGGCAGTCGTTTTAACTTTGCTCTAGAGCAGAATGATATCGACAACAAAAATCCTAATGAGCAGAAAACCCCAGCATGGAGTACGGTTGACCTCTATGGCAACTATCAAATCAACAAAACCTTTAGTGTCGAAGCAGGTGTTGATAATCTTTTCAATCACGCCTACTATAGCCACCTAAGCTATGACCCTGTTGATGGTAGCGGTCTGATCCACACCAATGAACCTGGTCAAAATATCTGGATGAAAGCACAGGCCCGTTTCTAGGAGAACCCATGAGCACCAAACAGACAAACATCTCTCTACATAGGCTCCTCCTGCTCGCCATTGTGGCAGCAGGACTGGGGATTTTGGGATGGAAGTTTCTGATTTCATCCCAAACGCAAGACAGTGCAACGGAAACGGCAAATATTGCCGCCCGTCCAATGGGAGGTGATTTCACCCTGATGTCGAGTCATGGTCCTATCTCCCTGCATGATTTTAAAGGTAAACTGGTGCTGCTCTATTTTGGCTACACCTACTGCCCCGATATCTGCCCGACCAATCTCGGCAACCTTTCACTGGCTTACCGTCGACTCCCACCTGAATTGCAGAAACAAGTGCAGATTATTTTTGTCTCCGTCGATCCTGAACGAGACACGCCAAAGCACTTGCAACAATACTGTGATTACTATCAAGCCAATATGCTAGGTTTAACGGGAACTAAGGCAGACATTGACAAGGTGGTTAAACAGTACGGCGTTGTGTATCAAATCCATAAAGAGGGCAATAACCCTAACTATTCCGTGGATCATTCTGCCTTCACCTATGTGATAGATCCTCAAGGAAAGTGGGTCACCCAACTACCACACGCCACCTCACCCGATCAATTTATAAAAACCATTCACCAATACTTAAAAGGAAGTTAATCATGATACAAAATTCACTCAAAGCCCTAAGCTTATCCGCCATTGCATGGATGCCGATGATGGCACAGGCCAATAGTGCAGATCAAATTGAAGTCAAGCACGCTTATGTGAGAGAAGTCCCACCAACTGCAATGGCAACAGCAGCGTTTATGACCTTGAAAAACAACGGTGATCATGCGATTTTACTGACCAAAGCAGACAGCCGTGCAGCTAAGATCGTCCAACTCCACACTCATATTCACGACAACGGCGTGATGAAAATGCGACAGGTTCCTAATATTCGCATCCCCGCCCATGGTGAAACCAAACTCCAGCCAGGTGGTTATCACATCATGCTTATTCAACCTGTCAAGCCACTGAAACAAGGCAACCAAGTCAAAATCACACTCACTTTTGACGATGGCAGTCACAAAACCATTACCGCCCCAGTTAAATCAGTGATGGGAATGTCAATGCATCACATGATGCAGCACTAATCTCTCAACAATAACTCCACTGGCCGTTATCTTTTAAAACAAACCAAACAAAAGCCCCAGCAAATATACTTGCCAGGGCTTTCTTATAAAGAATACCTCCTACCTTTAAGATATGAGGTCTACTGTCTGTACGCTACTCGCTAATCGTCAATCTCTTCAAACATACTGTCGATATCGATCAGAATCACAACATTATCATTGTAATGTGCAATCGCTTGGATATGACGGCCTGCGACACGATTGGTATCTTTACCCGTAACCGTATCAAATTTATCTTCAGGAATATCTTTAACTTCCATCACCGAGTCAACCAATACACCCACCATTTGATCCTCATCCAATTCAAAAATGATAATTCGAGAAAGGTCATCATGATCTTTAGGTTGAATACCGAAGAATCGACGCAAATCTAGGATGGTGACAATCACCCCACGAACATTGATCACGCCTAATACCTGCTCTTCCGTACCAGGGACAGGGCGTATCGTTGAAACACGAAGAACCTCTTTGACTTTTTTAACATTAACGCCATAAATTTCAGAATCTAACTCAAACAATACACAGCGAATGCTAGGACCAACATAATCTTCATCCATGCCAGGAATAGCGCCACTGCCTACTTGAGAGGCTGCAATTTGATTATTTATTTCCATTCTTCCTTCTCCTTATTGAAAGCGCTGAATCACACCAGGTAAATCTAAAATCAGAGCAATATTTCCATTCCCTGTGATGGTCGCACCCGCATAGCCTTCAACATGTTTCAACATCACGCCTAGTGGCTTAATCACGACCTCTTCTTGACCATTCACTTGATCCACTACCAAACCGACGCGTTGATTTCCCACAGCGACAATGACCACTTTATTATCAGAGTAATCATGCGTTTCTTCACCATTAGTTGACAACCATTCTGTCAAAAAGAAAAGAGGAATGCTTCTTTCACGAAGACGAATCATCATTTGACCATCAATACGGTTTGTCTGGTCTGCATCATAATCAAAGATTTCTTGCACACTGGTCAATGGAATCGCATAACTTTCAATACCGAAACTCACCATTAAGGTTGGCAAAATTGCCAAAGTTAATGGAACACGAATGATAATTTGAGTGCCTCTATCAACTTCAGAATTGATTTCAATACTTCCGTTTAACTTTGAAATCATATTCTTAACCACATCCATTCCCACACCACGACCAGAAATATCACTGATCGTTTCAGCGGTTGAGAAGCCTGCCGCCATAATCAATTCAAAGGCTTCCTTATCAGAAAGCTGATTAGCTGCCACTTCATCCATCAAGCCTTTTTCAACTGCTTTACGGCGCAACATATCGGGATCCATTCCCTTTCCATCATCTGTAATTGAAAGTAAAATATGATCCCCTTCTTGTTTCGCCTCAAGAATGATTTTTCCAACTCTCGGTTTGCCTTTTCGCTCACGATCATCAGGCATTTCAACCCCATGATCAACAGAATTTCGAACCAAATGCACTAAAGGATCTGCTAAGGCTTCAACCAAGTTTTTATCTAAATCAGTATCTTCTCCTTTCAGCTCTAGTTCAATCTCTTTGCCAAGCTTTCTAGCCAAATCTCGCACTACTCGAGGGAAACGACCAAATACCTTTTTCACAGGCTGCATTCGTGTCTTCATGACTGAGTTTTGAAGATCAGTGGTTACATGATCCAAATTAGCCACCGCTGTCCCTAACTCATCACCCGAGTCTTGGCTATCTTTTAAAGTCAATAAACGGTTACGCACCAATACCAACTCACCAACCAAGTTCATAATCTCATCTAAACGACGCGTATCCACACGCACCGTTGATTCAGTTGTACTGGCAGTTTTTGCCGCTGGTTTGGCATCTGATTTTGCCGCTGACTTGTTAGCACCAGCAGCAGAAGCATTGCTCTGTTCAGGCTTTTTCTGTTCCGTTTGAGTTGATTGAGGTGCCATTTTTGTTTCCGCCTCTTTAGATTGAGGAGATGAAGGTGAAGTCTCTTGAATCAAACCATCGCGTTGTTGCAAAAGCGCTTCAAACTCTTCATCACTGATTTCACCATCGGGATCTACCCCCTCTGGCAATTCCAATTTAACTTCTGCTTGAGATGTAGCGCCCTCATGTGAAGAGCTACCACTGACCACCTGATCTCTTTGTGCCAATAAAGCCTCAAACTCTTCATCACTAATCTCACCATCTGGATCCACTCCTTCAGGTAGCTCTAGCTTAACATCCACCACAGGTTCTGATGCACTGGCTACTGCCGGCTGATGATCATCTGCTTGAGCCACATGTCCTTTTGTCAAAGCATCTAACTCTTCTAGTAGCGTTGCATCAGGCTCAGGAAGCTCTCGCTCTCCTTCATTTAACGCATTGATATAATCTGAAATCACATCAAAAGCGCGTAAGATGACATCTGCCACATCATTATCATAAGCCAAGTCACCATTACGGATTTTGTCAAATACATTTTCTGCTCGGTGACAAACTTCAATCAGCGGTTTAACGCCTAGAAAGCCTGCGCCCCCTTTAATTGTATGGAAAGCTCGAAAAACGGCATTTAGTAATTCGTTATCTTCAGGCGTTTTTTCAAGGTCAACCAGCATCTCATTAAGCTGCTCGACCAACTCCATGGCCTCGACTAAAAAGTCTTGTAAAATTTCTTCATCCACTGTAACACTCCTTGTCTGAATGGGTTGATGCTTGTGTTTTTCAAAATTTAAGCAATGTTCGTGCCACCTTTCAGACAATTTTTTGGCATTTTCGGCCTCTTCAGACTTTCAAATGCCTAAATCAGCCAAAAGATCATCCACATCTCCTTGACCATCCACCGCATCTTGTTTAGATTTAGCAGTGACATTTGGTCCAATCCCTTTCTCTCGATCCTCTTTCGTTTCTGCTATATCAGGAATCACATCCATATCAATCCCAGCTTTCTCAATCAGACTTTTTAAATTATCTTCTAACTCTGTCACTAGAATTATCACGCGCTTTAAAACCTGCCCCGTTAAGTCCTGAAATCCTTGAGCTAAAATAATCGTATTCATCTGCTCCTTAGCTTGGGACAGTTCCGTTTTTAATGATTCATCATCAATCTTATTTGCTAATTCATCCAGTTTGTCATACACCGCTTCTGCAGCTTCCAAAGTGGTATGACTGGCTTTTTCGGTCTCTTCAATCACATAATTTAATCGCTCAGAAGCATCTGGAAGATCATGCTTTGCTTGGCTTAATAATGCACTCTCTTCACCAAAACTACTTAAAGCCTTAGATACCTTATCTGCAATCTCCTCAACCCCTTCAACCAATTCTCTTTCTGTTTGCTGAAAAAGTTGATGAAGATAGGTATCTGCTTGCTCATAATCTTTTGCTTCAATTGAAGACTGAAGTTTTTTTAACAATTCAAGTTCAATATTTTTACTTAACATAATAAGCTCTCTTAAGAATTAACAATGGATAAATAAAAAAGCCCCTTGCTTATTTGTGTTCAGCAAGGGGCTTCTGATTATAGGGTGATTCGAATAAGTTTCATCACACTTAGCCTTGAGCAGCTGCCTTTTTACGCTCGGCATAACGCTCAAAAATCTTCTGCACTTTCTCATTCAAAGTGGCCGCGGTAAAAGGCTTCACAATATACCCATCCACGCCTGCTTGTGCTGCTTCTAAAATCTGACTGCGTTTAGCTTCGGCCGTAATCAATAAAAAAGGCGTGTCTTTAAGCTTTTCATCAGCTCTTACTTTTCGTAGCAGATCGATTCCTGTCATTTTGGGCATATTCCAGTCGCTGACGATAAAATCATATTTTCCCGTCTGAATCATCGGCCAAGCTGTTGCACCATCATCCGCTTCATCAAATTTACTGAACCCTAACTCTTTCAATAAATTCTTTACAATGCGACGCATGGTAGAAAAGTCATCCACAACCAAAATGTTAATATCGCGATCAATATTCATTCTATTTTCCTATTCGTATTTATACATCAATAATACTGAAGCAAGTTTAATTCCAATTTAGTGTAATTATACATAATTACAGCAAATAAAAGTGAGTTACTTAAATCCACTCTTTTAATCTTGAGCGCAGCCGTTTAATCGCCTGACTGTGAATCTGACTCACACGAGATTCACTAACCCCTAAGACCTCTCCAATCTCTTTAAGGTTCAACTCTTCATCATAATAAAGCGCCATCACCAATTTTTCTTTTTCTGGAAGATTTTCAATTTCTCGACTCAACTGCTCTTGAAATGAAAGATCACTGAGCTCTTTTACAGGTGTCTTAATAGAAGAGACCATTCGATCTTCTGACAACTCGTCATGATCAGGTTCGTCAATGGAGAGTAACTGTGTGGAATTCGTATCTTGAAGAATATGATAGTATTCTTCAAGAGAAACCCCTAACTCCGCTGCCACCTCTTCATCTTTGGCTTCCCGACCTTCTCTACTCTCAACACGATTGATAGCCTCTGAGACCTCTCGCCCTTTACGATAAACAGAACGAGGCGTCCAATCCCCCTTGCGAATCTCATCCAGCATGGCGCCCCGAATACGAATGCCTGCATAAGTTTCAAAACTGGCGCCTTGAGATGCATTATATTTTGCAGCCGCCTCAATCAACCCAATCGTCCCCGATTGAATCAAGTCCTCAACAAATACACTATCAGGCAACCGCCCCTTTAGATGATAAGCAATTTTTTTGACCAAAGGCAAAAATGCTTCAATATCTATCGCCTCTTGTCGAGTGCTTTTTTCAATATTGGCATATGCCTGTGTTCCTGTCATTTTCTATATTGCCTTTTACTATCCGTTTTGCTGAAAAAGTTGTTCTACAAAAAATTGTAAATACCCTGTTGGACCCTGCTGAACAGGCCAAGCATCGACTTTTCGGGCGATCTCCCTAAAAGCTTTTGCCGCATCACTATTCGGACTGGCTAAAGTCACGGGCGTTTGCTTTTGCACTGCTGATCGTAAGTCATGATCGAAAGGCACTGTCCCTAAATAATCAATGGCGACATCTAAAAATTGATCACACACCCGTGCCAATTTTTGGTACAACAACTGACCATGCTTAGCGCTTCGGGTCATATTAGCCAATAATCTAAATCTCGTCAATCCATAATCTCGGCTTAACACCTTAATTAAAGCATAAGCATCCGTAATAGAAGCTGGCTCATCTGTTACCACCACCACCACTTCCTGCGCCGCTCGACAAAAACTGACCACACTGTCCGCAATGCCAGCGGCAGCATCAACAATCAACACATCAAGCTCATCACTTAAATCAGAAAAGGCATTGATAATCCCTGCATTTTCCATTGGACTAAGTTGCGCCATGCGTTTTACACCTGATGCAGCTGGAATGACCTTTAAGCCTGCAGGCCCTTCAACAATCACCTCTTTTAAAGTCTTTTCTCCATCTAAAACATGGGATAGATTATAATCCGTCTGCAACCCCAACATAATGTCAACATTTGCCAACCCCATATCCGCATCCATCAACAACACTCTATGTCCAAGACGACTGAGAGCGACCCCTAGGTTGACAGAGACATTGGTTTTACCTACGCCACCTTTTCCACTGGCAACCGTAATCACCTTAATCGGTTGCTTTTCTGAAGAAGACTGAGCTGGCATATTTGCCTGTTGGATACTATTCTGTTGTATCCCTTGTGTCGCATGCATGGCTCTTAAACCTGCCGCTTGATCCTTAACCATCACTTATTTCCTTTCCCATCCCTAATTTTAATGCTTCATTGTATGAGTGAAAATGTGGATTTTGTTGACTGATCACAATCGCCTTATCAATAAGCGTTTTCACATCAACTCGTTCTAAATCCTCAGGCACCTTCTGTCCATTAGAGATGTATGATAAGGGTAACTTGTTTTCAATTAAGACTGTTAAAATATTACCTAATTGCAACGCCTCATCCATTTTGGTCATCACACACCCTTCTAAACCAATTTTGTCAAATGCCTGAACAATATCCTGCATCACATGTAGCTGGGTCGCAGCTGATATCACCAAGTAATTATGAACGCGATCAAAAGCCTCATTATGTGCAGTTAACTGTTCAGACAGTCTCAAATCCCGTTGCCCCATTCCAGCAGTATCAATCAAAATCAATTTCTTATTTGCCAATGAAGCCAACAAGGTGTAAAGCTCTCCTTGACTACTCGCCACATGCACGGGGACTCCGATTAAATCTGCAAAAGTTTTAAGTTGTGCTTGAGCACCAATTTTATAACAATCTGTTGTCACCAAAGCCAATTCACATGCTGCATGACGCATCACAAAACGACTGGCCATTTTAGCAATCGTCGTAGTTTTGCCAACCCCTGTTGGCCCCACTAAAGCAATAATACCGCCTTTTTCAATTAAATCTTCTTGTTGAATAGGAATACGATTTTCAATCTCTTGAAGCAATAAGGTCCAGGCTCGTTCATAAGAAATATCGACGCTATTGACTAAATCTTGTGCCAACCCCCACCCAATGCCTAGACGCATCAAACGCTTCAATAAATCTACCTTATGAGGTTCTGTCACTTCTGTTTGATGCCATGCCAATCCAGACAACTGATTTTCTAACATCGATTTCATCGCCTCAAGTTCTTTAGCCATTCTTGAGATTTCACGATGTGTTTGTTGAGTTTGAGGCTGTTCAATTTCAACAGATTGATAGTGGCTTTTAGCTGTCGTCTTTGCTTGCTGTGCCTTCTGAGCCATCATCTCTGGATCAATTGCCGCCACCAACTCAACCCCTTCATCCGTATTACGAGTGGACATAATGACAGCATCATTACCTAGCTCCTCCCGAACCAATGCCATCACCTCTCTTGTGGTAGGGGCAATATATCTTTTTAATTTCATTGATTATCCCCTTGTGCCGTATTCTGACCCACATTAGCCACAACACTGATGCGTCGATTTTCTGGCACTTCGGAATAGGCTAAAACATGCAAACTGGGCAAGCTGTATTTAAACAACCGTGCCAATTGAGCTCGAATTTGTGGTGCCACCAATAAAATGGCGGGGTGCCCATCCTCTTCTATCTTCTGAACCTCCTCTTTTAAAGCGGAGTGAAGCCGTTCTGCCAAACCTGGATCGATTGCAATCTGACCTTCAGGTGCGCCTTGAGTTGCCTGAAGCAACAACTGTTCCAAGCTTGGATCCAGTGTAATCACTTTTAACTCTTCATCAGGTCCTGCAATTTCTTGAACAATCGCCCTTCCTAAACCTTCTCGTACAACCTGTGTTAATTGCATAGGATCTTGCGTTAAGGCTGCTTTTTCTGTCAATGCCTCTAAAATTGTTCTCATATCTCGAATAGGCACCTTCTCCATCAATAAATTTTGTAACACCTGAACCAATATCGATAGTGGTAATTTATCAGGAACCAACTCCTCAACCAATTTAGGAGAAACTTGCTTCACTTTATCCAACAGCTGCTGTACTTCATCATAACCCAATAGTTCATATGCATAATCTTGAATCACTTGACTCAAGTGTGTTGCCACTACCGTACTCGCATCCACCACAGTATAGCCTAAAGCCTGTGCTTGCTCACGATCATTCGGATCAATCCAGACAGCGTCCAAACCAAAAGTTGGGTCTTTTGTCGGAATCCCTCTTACCTCCCCAAAAACCTGTCCAGGATTGATGGCTAACTCTTTATCTGGATAAACCTCACCTTCCCCCGTCACCACACCTTGAAGCATAATCCGATACTGGTTGGGGTTTAAATCTAAATTATCTCTAATATGAACAGAAGGAATTAAAAAGCCAAGTTCTTGAGACAATTTCCGCCGAATGCCTTTTACACGATCTAATAACTGACCATTCTGAGAAGGATCTACCATCGGAATCAGCCGATATCCCACTTCTAAACCCAAGACATCTACATTCTGCACATCATCCCAACTTAACTCACTAGTTGACACCTCCTCTTCCGACTCCTCAGTCAATAATGTCTCAGTATCCTCTTTCTCCCCCTCTTCTTTTTGTTTTTTAGAAATCCAATAAGCCCCTAACCCAGCGATTGAAGCAAAAGAGAGGAAGGCTAAATTCGGCATCCCTGGAATCAAACCAAAGATTGCGACAATACCTGCAGTGGTCGACAAGGCTCTGGGGTTTCCAAACATTTGTGCCATCAACTGGTCATTGATTTCTCGTTTATCAGAAGCCACGCGTGTCACAATAATTGCCGTGGCAGTTGAAAGCAGCAAAGACGGAATCTGTGCAACCAATCCATCTCCAAGCGTTAATAAGGTATAAACCTGAACTGCATCGGAAAAATGCATATTATGCTGCCCCATTCCAATCGCAAATCCACCAATAACATTGATAAATAGGATGACAATCCCTGCAATTGCATCCCCACGAACAAATTTACTTGCTCCGTCCATCGACCCATAAAAACTTGCCTCAGCGGCAATTTCTTGCCGCCTAGCTTGTGCTTCTTCTTGGGTGATTAAGCCTGCATTGAGATCGGCATCAATCGCCATTTGCTTACCTGGCATGGAATCCAAAGTAAAACGCGCACTCACCTCTGCAACTCGTCCTGCACCTTTAGTAATAACAACAAAGTTAATCACCACCAAAATAGCAAACACCACCAACCCTACCGCATAGTTTCCCCCAATCACAAATTCACCAAATGCTTCAATGACATGCCCAGCTGCCTGAGGACCATTATGACCTTCCAATAAAATGACACGGGTAGAAGCAATATTCAACGCTAACCGAAACAGCGTGGCGACCAAAATAATCGTAGGGAAAACAGCAAAATCTAAAGGACGCTTAGCATAAAGCGTCACCATAAGAACCACTAAAGAGAGCGCAATATTAAAAGTAAAAAAGACATCTAACAGAAAAGGGGGTAACGGAATCACCATCATTGCCAACAATGCTAAAATGGCAATAGGCACCCCTAAGCCACTCTGCTTAAACTGCTTCAATTTGTCAACAATTTGGTTAAAATCCATATAGGCTATACTTGTTCTGTTTGCAATTCTTCAGGGATCGGAAGCTCACTAAAATCTACTTCTGAAACCTTTTGTCCTTGTCGCATTTGAAATACATAAGCTAAAATCGCTGCTACCGCCTTAAATAACTCATAAGGAATGGGCTGGTCAATCTCAGCATTATAGTATAAAGCCCTTGCCAACGGGGGGGCTTCTATAATTGGAATGTCATGTTCTGTCGCAATGGTTCGGATTTGACTCGCCATAAAATCCACCCCCATTGCCACCACAACAGGCTCATTCATACTTTCGGGATCATATTTCAGTGCCACGGCAAAATGGGTCGGGTTGGTCACAATCACATCCGCCTCAGGCACACTCTGCATCATCCTCTGCTGCGCCATCTGCCGCTGTAACTGTCGAATCCGCCCTTTTACTTCTGGGTTACCTTCTTGCTGTTTAAACTCCTCTTTCACTTCCTGCTTCGTCATTTTCAGCTGTTTCGTATGCTCCCACAATTGAAAAGGAACATCAATCATTGCCACAATCAACAAAGAAAGGCTTACAAACACAAAAGCTTGCATAATCAAAACAGCAGAATGGTACATTGCCTGATACAAAGCTTCTTGACTCACAGCAATCACTTGGTCGAATACCGAGTAGAGATAAAAAGAGGCAACAGAAAGCACTAATAAAAACTTAGCCATCGCTTTTAAAAGCTCCATAAGCGCCTTGGCTGAAAACATGCGTTTAATTCCAGAAACAGGATTCAACTTACTTAATTTAGGTATCCAAGTGGAGGTGGTAAAAGTCCATCCTCCCAATAACATAGGAGAAATAAAAGCAATCAACATCATTAAGAAAACAAAGGGGAGCAACATCAACAGTGCTTCTTGAAAAAGAGCGATAATCAAATCAAACATTTTCTTCATGTCATAAGCATGCTGACGATCAAAGGAGAGTCCTTTAGTCATAATGGTAATAAAACCGGACACCATGCCTTGACCTAAAAAAAGGAAATAGAGCGCTGACGAAAGGGTCATCAAAAGCGTTGACAACTCCTTAGAACGAGGAATTTGCCCCTTTTCTCTGGCTTCACGGAGCTTTTTATCAGAGGGGTCTTCTGTCTTTTCAGAACCATCAGCATTTTCTGCCATCACGCCCTCCTAAAAATGCAAATGGTGCAATAACTCAACTGCACGATTCATCAGCTCTTGAAAATGTGGTAAAAGAACAGGCGTAGTCAATCCAAGCATCACTAGGCCAACCATTAAAGTAACAGGAAACCCTACAGCAAAAATGTTCAACGCCGGGGCTGCCCGTGCAATCACGCCAAAAGAGATATTCACCAGTAACAAAGCCGTCACCGAAGGCAAAGCGATCAACAATCCCGCACTAAAAATATAACTTCCAAAGTTAAAAATCATTTTTAAGCTATCTGGGGAAAGGGAATGCAACCCCACAGGTAAATACTGAAAGGAGTCCGCCAAAAGATGAATCACCAACAGATGACCATTCAACCCCAAGAAAAGTAATGAGACTAAAATAATGTAATACTGACTCACCACTGGAGATTGAACACCAGAAGCAGGATCCACCATTGTCGCAAATGCCAAGCCCATTGCCAACGAAATCATATGACCCGCAAAAACAAATGCCTGAAAAACAATTAAAAAAATAGTTCCCATTGCCAACCCAATCAATACCTGCTGCATAATCAGCAACACCCCTTGCCAAGTAAAAGGAGAAACGGGTTCAGGTAAAGGTAAATTAGGGGCAATAATCAAGGTAATCAAAAGAGAAAGAATAATCTTAGCACGGCTATTGAATGACTGACTACTGAACAACGGCACAATGGAAAACATCGCCGTCAAACGCACAAAAGGATAAAAATAGAGACCTACCAGTTGAAGAAAATCTGAATAGGAAAAGACCATAAAGGCTAGCCAATTAAATTGGGGATATTGGCATAAAGCTCTCGTGTAAAGGAAAGTAAAGTATCCAACATCCAAGGGCCAGCAATAATTAAAACCAGTGCAACCACCGCCACTTTGGGGATAAAACTTAATGTCATTTCATTGATTTGCGTAGCTGCCTGAAACATCCCTACCAACAGCCCAACAATCAAAGCTGGAATCAAGAGGGGAGCCGATAACAACACAACGACTTCCAACATTTTTTGACCAAGCGTTAAAACCGTTTCTGGCTGCATTACACCCCTCCTGCCACAACAAAACTATTCGCCAAAGTCCCCATAATCAGCGCCCAACCATCAATCAGTACAAATAACATAAGTTTAAAGGGCAAAGAAATAATCATCGGCGACAACATCATCATCCCCATCGACATCAACAAACTAGCAATCACCAAATCGATAATTAAAAAAGGAATAAAAATCATAAAACCAATCTGAAAAGCCGTTTTCAACTCACTTGTCATAAAAGCTGGGATCAATACCTTAAAAGGCACATCCTTTGGCTCATCCAGTTTAATACCCGCCATTTCAGCAAACATTCCCAAATCATCCTCTCGAGTCTGCTGTAACATAAAAGCATGCATCGGTTTGCTGGCGATCTCAACCGCCTGTGTAAACTTCATCTGTTCGTTTAAATAAGGCGTCACAGCCTCTTTATAAATTTTATCCAAAATCGGCGACATGATAAAAAGTGTTAAAAACAGCGCTAAAGCAATTAAGACGCGACTTGAAGGTGTTTGCATAGTCCCCAACGCCTGCCGAAGCAGTGCCAAGACAACAATAATGCGTAAAAAAGAGGTTGTTGCAATTAACAGAGCAGGTAAAAGAGTTAGCCCTGTCATCAACAATAATATTTGAATTGTCAGTGTATAATCTTGATTCCCCTGTGCATCTGTCTGTACTGTAAAAGCGGGAATACCTGGCTCTGCAAAAGCAGTAATAGGAAGACAGACACCCATCAAAATAATTGACCAGCGTAAAATAAGATTAACTTTACACACGAAAAATTTACTTCTCATTTTGCTCTTGACGAGCATTTAAAGCCTCTTTCAATTTTGTCGAGAAAGGGACTGTCGGTAATGGTTCAGAGGATTTAACCTCAATAGGTTTACTCAGTGTATGCAATTTTGTGATGTGCGTTGTGGTCACGCCCACTAAAATCTGCTCTTGACCCACTTGCAATATTACCACTTTTTCACGCTGACCTAAAGACACCCCCCCAATCACTTTAAGTTGTCCGTCTGCTGCGCCATTCACCAATGCCGTACGCTTTAAAAACCAAGCTGCAAAAAAGATAATCAATAAAATAAAGATTAGCGAAAGGAGAATCTGTAAAAAATAATCACTTGGATGCATTGCAAGCGTCTGAGATGCAACCGTTGAGCCTGCCGACTTTCCTGCCGCCATCGCTGAAAATGGTACCCATAAAAGAAATAAAAGAAAAAAAGCACGCCCTTTCAAAAGGGATGCTTGACATTTAAAGAAGTGCTGATTAAACAGACCTTTCCACATAATTATTTAAGCTTTTTAATCCGCTCTTGAGGACTCACCACATCCGTTAAACGCACCCCAAATTTATCGTTAATAACCACCACTTCACCATGTGCAATCAAGGTACCATTCACCAACAAATCTAATGGCTCTCCTGCCAAACGATCCATCTCAATCACAGACCCTTGAGTATAAGACAATAAATTCCGAATTGTCGCTGTTGTTCGCCCAATCTCAAGTTGAAGGGTGACAGGAATATCTAAAACAACATCCAAGTCCACCTTGTCTGTGGCATCACCACGACTGGCTTTAAGTTCGTTTAAATCATCTTCTGACATTTCATGATCAGTCGCCTCTGCCTGTTCATTTAGAGCGTCTGCCCATGGATCTTCTTCAATAGCATCAGGCTTGTCTTCGGCAGCAGCCTGCTCATTTAATGCATCCCCCCATGCGCTCAAATCATCTTCGTCACTCATCACTCCACTCCTTAGTATCTTCTATTGGTTTATCAGGATAAGCAGGATGACGGAAAATCTTTTCAACTTTCACTGCTTTTTTATTCTTACTCACGCCCAATTTTCCTTGATATAAAGGTATTTCACCTGTTCTGATAGTAATGACTTCGGGCTTATCAATCGGGATAATATCACCCGCTTCCATTTTCATAATATCATCCATATTCAGCGAAATACTTGGCAACTCCGCCACCAACTCAATCTCAATATTTTTTGCCTCTTCTTTAAGGGTTCTAGACCAGCGGTTATCGCTTTCACCCTGAAGATTCTGTACCCCTTCTTCAAGTTTATCACGAATCGGCTCCAGCATGGCATAAGGCATCACAACATCCACTCGCCCCTCAACCCCCTCAAAACGAATATTCAATGGACTAATCACCACCATATCTGTTGGATCCACAATCCCCGCAAACTTAGGGTTCATCTCAGAGTGCATATACTCAATTTCAATATCCATCACAGGATGCCAAGCTTTATGCAAGTGCTCAGAAATGATATCCAAAATAGAACGAATCATACTCATTTCGACAGGCGTATACTCTCGTCCTTCGATTTTAAAAGGCAAAAGTCCTGTTCCACCAAAATAAATATCGACAGAGGTAAATACCAATTTTGAATCTAAGGTAAATAAAGAGACACCATTTAAGGGATTGATTCGATAAATATTCAAGCTGGTTGGCACAAAGAGGTTTCGCAAGTAATCAATCATTTTAATGATTTTGACCTCATTCGCCGTCACCTCAACAGAAGCCATCAGCATCTCATTAAGACTACGCTGAAAACCTCGCGCAAATCGCTCATTAATGATATCCAAAGCAGGCAGGCGACCGCGAACAATCCGCTCCTGGTTAGTGAAGTCATAGACTTTGGCACCCGTTGTATCGGAACCATCATCTGTTTCAACTTCAACATCGCCTCCACCCATGCCCTTTAAAAGAGCATCGACTTCGTCCTGACTAAGAATATCATCCATGAATTATCTGCCGTTATAGGATGCGATTATTGCATCACAAAGCGATCAAAATAGACACCTTCTAGAAGGTCTGGGTAAATATGGTGCTCTTTTAAAACCTCTTTAGCGACCTTTAACACACGCTTACGAAGCACCTCTTGCCCATCATCCTTATTCAACTCACTAAAGCGTTGCTTACGCAATAGCTCCGTAATCTTATCTCGCAAAATCGGACGCAGATGTTCCATATCACCATGCTCACCAACAAGCTGAGGATAATAAGACATAAACTTCAATGTCACCGCAAGGTATTTTGCCTGACCCTCTCCTTTAAAATTCACCACAAAAGGCTTCATTTCAAAGTATTCAGGTTCAGCATCTTCTTTAGGAGGTTCATATTGTTTAAACTTGGGAGAATAGTGCTTAGCATGCTCATTCTCGCCCTCTCCACCTTGATCTGCAGAAGCTTCAGCTACCGCTTTTTCTCCACCTTTTTCATCATGCTTACCTTGACTAAGCATTAAAAATGCCATGACCCCCATTCCAATCATCATTAAGACAACAAGAACAATCAGAACGATAATCAGGCCTTTACCTCCACCACTGCTTTTCTTTTCTTCAACTTCTTCTGACATTGTTAGCTCCTTTTCAAATTAAATGCCCGTATATTCTAATGATGTGCGGCAGGTTTTGCCATCTCTTTCTCTAGGGAAGCGCTGATTAACTCGCTTGAGCTTCTGCGGGACTTTAAGGGTGCAAATTCTAGACGGGCTTTGCAGGCAATGGCTAGCCCTTATCAAAAAGCCCAACAACGAAGTTGTACCCTTAAAGCCCCGCCCGAAGGGGGCTAAGCCAAGCCAGTTAATCAGCGCTTCCCTAGTTGTTCTACCGTCGGCGCCTCACTCAAACTCTTCAAGCGTTTTTCTGCTTCTTGGTTCAGAACAATGATACTGATTCGCCTATTTCTCGGGTTATAAGGGTTTTCCTTATCAAAAGGTACCGTATCTGCTAATCCCACCACTTGAGCAATCTTTTTCGGATTGACGCCACCTTTAATCAACAATCTTCTCGCCGCATTCGCACGATCAGCCGAGAGCTCCCAGTTCGTATAATCAGGACTATTTCGATAGCCTGATGAATCAGTATGCCCCGCAATACTAATACGATTATTCGTATTTCTAAGGATCTTACCCACTTCTTTCAAGAGCTTAGCAGCATAATCTTTTGGCAAATCTACTCCCGCTTCAAACATTGGGCGCTTACGGTCATCCAGCACTTGAATCTGCAAACCATTTGGGGTCACATCAATTTTTAATTGATCTTTTAGTTTCCTTAAAGAAGGCGAACTATTTATTTTCTGTTCAAGTTGCTGTTTTAAGCTAATCATCTCTTGCTTTTCTTTCTCTTTCGCACCATCTTGAACCCCCTCTTTCATGCCATTCCCTTTAGGTGAAGACTTAAAGCCCCCCATATCAATCACGGCATCATTGGGACGACCTGCACTTTTCGATTGAATCAGCACCTGCGGCGAGCCTTCAATCACCGTCGGATTACGGAAATATTCCGCCATCGCCTTCATCTCTTCGTCATTTTCACCACCCAATACCCAAAGCATCAAGAAAAAGGCCATCGCAGCCGTCATAAAGTCAGCAAACGCCACCTTCCATGCCCCTCCGTGTGCACAGTGTGGGCACTTCGCAATGCGTTTTATGATTATGGACTGTTCATCACTCATGACGGATTACAAAACTCTCATTATTTTTGGGTTTGGAGATATTCATCTAACTCTTGGAAAGTCGGGCGTTCGGCACCTGGAATTGCTTTTCGACCAAACTCCACCGCAATTTGCGGTGCATAGCCATTTAGATTAGCCATTAAACAGGTTTTAATCGTACTAAAGAATGCACTACTATCATTGGCTCTGTTCGCCATATCCGCCGCAATAGGTGCAACAAAACCATAGGCTGCCAAAATACCCAAAAAGGTTCCCACCAAGGCCACCGACATATGGTGCGCAATTTCTAAAGGCCCCGCATCCAAATACCCCATCGTAATAATAATTCCCATAACAGCTGCAACGATACCAAAACCAGGTAATCCTTCTGCCACCTTACCAACCGCTTCTGCTGGCATTGCACCTTCATGGTGGTGAATATCGAGTTCTAAAATCATTAAATCTTCTAACTGATAGGGGTTACTCGCACCACTAATCATTAAACGCAGATAGTCACAAATAAAATCCACTGCATGATGATCTGCCACCACTTTAGGAGAGGCATTAAACAATTCACTGGAATGGGGATCTTCTACATCCGCTTCAATCGCCATCAAGCCTTCTCGGCGTGCTTTATTGAAAATTCTGAACATCAACCCCAACAATTCTAAATAAGTTTCCTTGGTATAAGGATTCGGCTTAAAGAGTGCGATTGCATTAGCAAACCCCGCTTTAACTACCCAACCTGGGTTAGCAGTAATATAAGCACCAATGGACGCCCCAATGATTATCAATACCTCCAAGGGTTGAATAAGAATACCAAAGCTTCCATGAGGAAGGTATCCTCCAAGAATACAACCAATGACAACTAAGGTTCCAACTATCCCTTTCATATCTTTTCCTTAAGGTGCTTAATCTATGCAACGCGTGACAAAGTCACTTCCATTTGTTGATGGGTTTTCTGTAAAGATTCAAACCCTTGATGAATATTGATAAAAATCTCATTGATCTGTTCAGCCTCTGCCGCACTGCTATCCACATGTGCTTGACTCTGGTTCATCACTTCTACAGCATTTTCTGCCTTGGTTTGCAACGCTTCGACCAATTTTTCAATCTCTTCCGTCGCTTCTTGTGTACGAGTCGCCAGCCCACGCACCTCATCAGCAACCACGGCAAAACCACGACCATGCTCTCCCGCACGAGCTGCTTCAATTGCCGCATTCAACGCCAGCAAATTTGTCTGACCAGCAATATCTTGAATCATCGTCAAGACCCCGTTGATATTTTCGCTTTCTTGTTTCAGCTCATCAATCACCTGGGTGGCACTGTTGACCTCATCGGACAAAGCATTCATTTCAGTATCCATTCTCGTTAAAACCTGCTCACCGTCTACCACTCGATGGTCCATCACACCGATTTCCTCAATCACCTCATCACAACGAGATTTCAACTCTTCTCGACAAGTTGCCACTTCCTCTAACGCTTGATGCAACTGTTCATCCGTCTCTTTGAAGCGAGCCAACTGGCAATCAATCTCCTCCAACTGTTTCATCAGCGTGCCCATTTTATCCACTGCTTGAGAAAGCTCAACCTGTTTGTGTGCGATTTTGTCATTAAAATATGCCACCAGCCGCTTCACCCAAGCAAACCGTTCCATCCCTGCCAAGTGGAAAATGTGCAATGACCACTGCGGATCATCACGATGAACCTGTTCTTCGAGATACCCCGTCAGCATGCGTTCTTCTTGACGAATTCGATTTTTCAACCAAATTAAATAGCCAAGCGTCAACAGTAAAATAAAGCCCAAAAACCCCAGTCCTGTCCATAGCATTACATTGCTTTCACCCGCAAGCACAGGCATGGGCATCAAACCCCATACCATCACTTGTCCGATAAAAAGCCCCCGTAGATGCTGTTTACGCATAGTAATCCACCATCCCTTCTAAGGACGAATTAACGGCAATTGGAGTCATCTCTTCTTCAGACATTTCCGAACCTAAAGCACCATTAGAAACACCTTTTGTCCCCTTTCCACCTTCAGCCGTTTCACCTTCCGCCCCATGCTGAAAGCCTTGGTCAGCGACATCTAGATTCGCCAACTGCACGCCATTGCTTTCCAACATTTCGCGCAATCGTGGCATGGCATCCATCATGGCCTCACGGGTCATATGATGATTTGCTAAAAGGTTAACATGCAACTGACGATCCTTATCCATATGTAACCTTACTTGAATAGGCCCCAATTTTTCAGGATTCAGCGTAATCTGCATTTTCTGAATATCGCGACTGGCCGCCATTTGCAAATGCTTCCCTAAAGCCTCCCCCCATTTTTGCGACTGAATACTATGCGTAATGGTTTGATAGCTAGTCGGAACCATTTTATCTGCAGCTGCCGTTAAGGGCAAAGACAAGCTATCATTGCTTTTCAAGCTATTCCCATCAACCGTTCCCGAACTGCTCAATGTCTCTTCAGATTTCAACCTTTGTTGCTGCTTTTGAGACTGTATCTGCTGTTGAGCCTGCGCCATCATCGTGCTTATCCGTTGAATTGAAGCTTGTTGCCCCATTGACTGCATCATATGGGGTAACGCCATCATTTGACTGACCGATGACTTATCTCCACTCAAAATAGACTGTGATAACTCGGTTTTAAAAAAGCCTTGAGTATCAGGTCGATCTTCTCCCTGTTGTATTTCAGGTTGAACCTTTATTTTTGTTGTAGAGAGGTTAAAAGGTACAGCAGCTACTCCTTCTTTCTTTACCCCCCCATTTTGATGTACTAAAGTTGTCATTAAAGGACTTGTTGATATCGTCTCTTGCTGAATAGACTGAAGAACTTGATCCTGTACAGAAGGCTCTATCTCCTGCTGCCCGACCAACGCCTTAGCATCACCTGAGATATGAATAGATTTTTCGATTATGGAATTCACAACCACATCAGGTGACACTTGGTTATCCCCAAATGATACTGAATGGGTTTTAGAATCTGTTTTTTCCGTAATGGGATTCACCACAATGGGCTGTGATTGGGATAAAAGAGAGGCTGGCTCTGTTTTAATATCTGATGTTGGTTTAACATTTGCAGAAGTAATAGACTTCCCCTCTGCCACTGAAACCGATTGTTCACTTGATGTCACAGACAATTCAACGACCGACTCCGTCAATTTATTGTCATTCGACTCAATCGTTGCAATATTCGCTTCGCCTGCACCCGTGTGAAGCGCATCCTCTCCCAAAACTTTAGAGATCGACACGCCTCCCACTTCTAAATGCGGTGTACCTTGTAAAGAAAGTTGATTATCCTGCGAAGAGTGTAAAATTTGAGCAAAACTCTCTTGAGCTTGCGTGCCTTCTTCCCCTTGCTTTAAAGGCTTTAACACAGATTTAGTATCAGAGACACTTTCAACACCTAATGGTTCAAAGATAGAGGTTGCCTTCTCAGATTTTTTATGTGAAGTAACCATCCCCCCTTCAACAGAGCTAACTGCACTGCCACCTATTTCCCTTGTTGCTTGTAACATGATGCTATTCTCTTATTTTTATTTTCATTGATGAGAAAAGCAAATAGCATGCCTATTTTTTACAACCGCCAGATTTTCTCTGAAATAAGTCGTTACTTTTTTCTAACATGCTTGCAGAAGCCAAATCATCCAACATATTCTGCTCTTGTCGTTGTGCACGCTTCTCCTGCTTCAGTTCCAAGTTTTTTTGAACTTTTTGCAACCCTTTCAAATAGGCGCGTTTCTCCATCCAATCCTCTCTCGCCCGATCCACCACCTCTTGCAACTGCAACACTTTTTGTTGCTCCTGTCCAAGCGCCACTTGAACTTTATGAATAAAAGCATGGGTATTTTGAAAATGGGATGCAGACAGCGTCCCTAAGGATTGAGCTTTTTGACTTGAAAGCTCGTGTAAATACTGCGTTAAAGAGTCAACTTGAAATTGTGTCTGCTCAAGCTGAGTTTGAATGGCTCGCAAAGTCTGCCCTGCCTGCTCCAAATCCTGCTCTGCTAAAGAAATGACCGTTTTCATTCGATCAATTTTTTTCTGTTCCGTACCCATCTTACTGTAAGCTCAATTCCAAAGCCTTTAAACTCTGCTCTAAATCAAAAGCTTCATGAATGCTTTGGGATAAAAATGCTTCTAATTCAGAATGCTTCTGAATGGCTAGATCAATCTGAGGATCTGTCCCTTGCTTATAAGCTCCCACATTGATTAAATCTTTATTTTGCGCATACAAAGAATACAATTGCTTAAATCGTGCCGCTAACTGAAGATGTCTTTCTGAAGCGATATCCACCATCACTCGGCTGACTGAAGCCTCCACATCAATCGCAGGATAACGCCCCGATTCAGCAATCTCACGAGATAACACAATATGTCCATCCAAAACTCCCCGTGCCGAATCCACCACTGGATCACTCTGATCATCCCCTTCAGCCAACACGGTATAAATGGCCGTAATCGAGCCTTCACCCGAATCACTATTTCCCGCTCTTTCTACTAAATGTGGCAATTTAGCAAACACTGAAGGTGGATAACCTTTGGTCGCCGGCGGCTCTCCCACCGCCAAAGCAATTTCTCGCTGCGCTTGTGCAAAACGGGTCAAAGAGTCCATTAACAATAATACATTCATCCCCAAAGAACGAAAATATTCCGCAATCGAAGTCGCCAACATCGCGCCATGCAGACGCATCAGTGGCGGGTCATCCGCTGGTGTAGCGACCACAACTGACCGTTTCAACCCCTCTTCCCCAAGATTATTGCGCACAAAGTCATTCACCTCTCGTCCCCGCTCGCCAATCAGCCCCACCACCACAATATCAGCAGAGGTATAACGGGTCATCATCCCCAACAGCACACTCTTTCCAACCCCCGTACCCGCCATCAAACCAACACGCTGACCTTTCCCCAGCGTCAGTAATCCGTTAATCGCCTTAATTCCCACATCCAACGGCTGTTCAATGGGCGCTCTCTGCAGCGGATTCAGGCGAATACCCTCAATTGGCCAAGTATCCTCTGTGACAATTTCTCCTAGCCCATCCAGTGGTTTACCCGTTCCATCTAGCACGCGTCCTAACATCTGTTTGCCAACAGGCACCTGAATCCCACCCTGCAGAGGCACCACTTGTGCATTAGGAGACAATCCCTGAATGGGGCCTATTGGCATTAAATAGAGTGTATCTTGTTCAAAACCGACCACTTCTGCTTCAATCGGCGGTTGATTGGGTTGAAGGATATGACAACGCGAGCCGATGGCAGCATAAGTCCCTACCGTTTCAATGGTCATCCCAACCATTCGAACCAAACGCCCTTTTACAGGCAGGACTGGGAATTCTGGCAATTTTTGCCGCAACTGTGATAATTTGCTTGCCACTGAATCTGAAAGACGCTGTGTCATTGTCATCACGAGACCTTAAGCGCTTTATGTATTCGCATGAATTTCTTCTGTCTTATCAGAAGCGTATGCTTGAGCTGAAGCTTCTTGCCAAACTTTTGAAACTACTTCAGATAGCTGTTCACGCCAATCTGCATCAACCATAGAATTTTGATGTTTTAAGCGCAAACATCCTTTTTCAAGATGAGGATCTTGTAATAACCGCCAGCCCGCTGAAAAATGCTCTGTTTGTGCATCAAGATAATCATGTAAATGGGCATAATCCTCAGCAGACACAAACACCTCTATCTCTGCCTCTAACTCAGGCAACTGTTCTATTGCCCGCTGAAAAACTTCAACAATCCAAGTATCCGATAGCCTAATCTGTTGATGCACAACTCTTTCAGCCACCTCTAAAGATAAAGCAACCATCTGTTGAAACACCTCCTCTTCAAGCGTTTTCAAAGGCGTTTCGAAAGCCTCCAGCAAAGTTTTCATCTGCACCGCCGACTGCTCAAAAAGAGCCTCTTGCTTCTGCCTACCCTCTTCTAAAGCTTGCGCCAGTCCCGCTTGATAGCCCTCATCATGACCCGCCTGAAATCCCTCTTCTTTGGCTTTTTGACGCAACTTCTCCTCTTCTTCTTGAGTTAACCGAGCCTGCTCAACCGCTTGTGCCGCCTGCTCTTCTGCTTTAGCCTCCAACTCCTCTTCAGTATAAAATTGTGCAAGCGACCAAGGCGACGCCTGAGGCACCTCTAACTCGGTTGCAGCAACCAATTTTGTTTGTTTAGGCTCTTCTTGAAAATCTGCCATCACCCATTCCAATTACACAAACTCTTCACCCCCACCAGGCATCATAATCTTCTCTTCATCCGCTAGGCGACGCACTGTTTGAATAATTTGTCGCTGTGCATCTTCTACATCAGACAACTTCACAGGCCCCATCATCTCAATCTCTTCTTTGAGCATCTCAGCTTGTCGTTTAGACATATTATTCAAGAACTTATCAATCAATGACTGATCAGCACCCTTCAAAGCCACCTTCAAGACATCCATAGGCACTTCTCCAGCGATGGTCTGCATGGCACGATCATCCAACTGAATAAGATCTTCAAAGACAAACATCTTATCTTGAATCGCCTTACTAACATCTTCATGCTTAGCGGCAATCTCATCCAAAATTTTGGTGTCTTTTCCACCGCCGACTAAGTTAAGAATCTCTGCCGCCTTCTTATCCCCACCAATCGCAGCCAATTTTCCACCATCCCCACTGGCTTGACTTAACATCACATCATTCAAATCAAATAACGCTCGAGGCTGAACAGTCGTTAAAGTTGCAATACGGTAAATCACTTCTGCTTGGAAGCGTTCAGGAATACCTTCTAAAACTTGAGCAGCCTGATCAGGGTCAAAATAAGATAAAATCACCGCGACCACCTGAGGGTGTTCATTTTTTAACATATTAGCAATGGTAGAAGGATGCATCCACTTTAATGCTTCCAATCCTTTTACCTGATCCGCCAACATGGAAACATCCATCAACTGACCCACCCCTTCGCCCAAGGTTTCGGTCATCAGTGTTTGAGCGAACTCGCTAGGATCCACACCCAAAGCATCTTCGCCCAACTCATCCAAAAAAGATCTTAAGGATTCCGTCACATCCTCATGACGCACATCTTCCAACTGGGAAATCGCATTCCCCACCTGTTGTACTTCTCTTGGATTTAAATTTGTTAATACCTTAGCCGCTAAATCTCGCCCCAATGAGAGCATCAATAATGCAGCTCGTTCAGGACCCGAACGAGGCTTTCGCTCCTCATCTTCAATCTCTTCCAACTCTTCAGGCATCTTCTATTCCTCTCTCAGCCACTCTCTCACAATATGTGCTGCAATCTTCGGATCGGCCTTCACAATCTCTTTCACTTTTTCAGCCAACTCCTCTTCCTCTTTCATCTCTTCTTCCGTCTGCTCTTCAACCATTTCCACTTCTTCATTCATCTGCTCCAACGCTTCAGAAATGGCATCCGCATTCTCCAGATCTTCTTCATCATCTTCTATTTCTGCGTCTTCAGGATATTCCAACTCAAACTCTTCTGGCTTGGTCAAATCCTTCAACATTGGACGAATCACCCCAAAAATAATCAAGAAGATCGCGATACCCGCCAACACCTGCTTAACCAGCGTAATAAACCAACCTTGCTGCCAAATAGGCGTTTGATCCTTGACCACCTCTTTAGGTGCGAAAGAAGCATTCACTACACTCAGTGTATCACCACGGGTTTCATCCAATCCAACCGCATCACTAACCAGACGACGATAACTCTGCAACATTTCATCTGTTCTAGGTTTGCGTTCAACCTTACCATCTTTATCAATCACCGTCTGATCATCCACTACGACAGCAACAGAAAGGCGCTTAATATTCCCTACTGCACTCTTAATATGACTCACTGTGCGATCTAATTCATAGTTTTTGGTCGTTTTCTCTTTTGAGCTTTTTAAATTAGGATCTTTTTCAGGCGAATACCCCTCTTCTGGGGCAATGCCTGCTCTAGGGGGTTGATTAGTCAACGCCCCAGGAATCCCCTTAGGTCCTTCATTACGGTTAATCTCTTTAACTTCCTGCTCAGAACGAATCGCCTCTGGATCTGGCTCATAATTCTCTCTCGTTTGCTCTTGTTGGGTGAAATCCAGCTCTGCAGTCACCTGGGCTCGCACCTTATCTTCCCCGCCCACAATAGGAGACAACAGTTGAATAATTCTTCTAGAAAGTGTGGATTCAATCTGCCGCGTATATTCCAGCTGTTTCATGCTCATACGCATACTGCCAGAAATCGCATTATCCGTTAGCAGATTGCCATTCTGATCCACCACGGTCACATTTTTCGGATCTAGATTGGGAACGCTGGCTGAAATAAGATGCACAATGGCCGACACCTGCTCTTCATCCAACGAACGCCCTGGATAAAGCTGAACTACTACTGACGCAGAAGCAGGCTTCTGCTTACGCACAAACACACTCCGCTTAGGTAAACCCAACATCACTCTTGCAGATTTAACAGGGGCTAAGGATGCCACCGATTTTGCCAACTCACCTTCTAATGCACGATGATATTGTGTCGTCTCCCTGAACTGGGAAATACCAAACCCTTGATCTTTATCTAACAATTGGTAACCCGTAGGGGTCTCTTTAGGAAAGTCTGCAGCAGCCAATTTGATTCTTAAAGGATAGACTTGATCTTCAGGCACTAGAACCGCACCTGTTTTTTCATCCAGCTTATAAGGAACTTTATCCTTATCTAGCATCTCAACCACTTGGTTGACATCTTTGGGTTTTAAATTTCCAAAGAGAAGCGCATAATTTGAACTGCCAGACCAGACAACCACACTGATTGTCAACGCCACTGTCGCCGCTAATGCAATCACTAAACTGACTTGTTTAGCGACGGAAAGGGAGGACAATCGATCAATCAGATTGCGTAAAATATTCCCTTCTTGGGCAGGTTGGGCTGTGGCTGAAGCATCAGGCATAGAGGTTAGAATTCTTTTTCAATTGAAAGTTAATTAAATCGTAGAACAGCAGTTAAACAGGCATATTCATGACATCTTTATAGGCTTCAACCAACTTATTTCGAACTTGTGTCATCGCTTGAAATGAAAGGCTGGCCTTTTGAACTTGAAGCATCACTTCAGACAACTCAACCCCTTCATCGCCTCGTTCAAACGCCTCTTTTAAATCACCTGCTTTATGTTGCTCGTGATTTACGGCTTTAACCGACTCCGTCAATAAGTCAGCAAAGCTCTCCGAACTCGCCACACCTTCCTTCACTTCAGACACAGGGGTAGCGGGCTTAGAGGCTGCTTGAGCAGACAATGAGCGCATTTGTAACATTAAACTTTGAGTATCTATCGGTTCCATGGCATCCAGTTCACTTAAAAATCGGAAGTTATCGTCAAAATTTTAACAATCTTTAATATTTTTTGTAAGAAAAAAGCAATCCTTGTGCCATTTAAGGAATCTCATATCCTTCTTCTTTTAATTTTGCCAGCTTATAGCGCAAGGTACGAGGACTCATATTCAGGGCATCTGCAGTTTTCTGACGATGTCCATTAAAATGTTTCAATGCCTCCAAAATCACCTCTGCCTCTTGATCTTTAAGCGGCTTTACCTCTTCGGTTAAATCCACTTTTTCCGGACTTTCAGCACTAAAGGCAGAAAATATCACGCCTTGGTCATCTAACAGAACATCCTGTTCTTGAATGGCATCACCCGACATCATCACTAAAGCACGCTGAATCACATTATCCAACTCTCGAATATTACCTGGCCACGCATATTCAATCAGCTTCTTCATTGCCTGAGCGGTAATCATCGGTTCCACCCGCTCAGAACCACAATGTCGCTGAAGCAACCTTTCAGCAATTGCGGCAATATCTCTTCGTCTTTCTCGAAGAGGCGGCAACTGCATCGGGAAGACATTTAGACGATAATAAAGGTCTTCTCGGAAATCACCTGCTTCCACTGCTTTTTTTAAATCTACATTGGAGGCACTCAAAATGCGGACATTCAATTCAACCGTTTTCAAGCTGCCTAAGCGTTCAACCTCTTTCTCTTGCAAAACCCTCAATAGCTTAGCCTGAAGGTCAATATTCATTTCACCAATTTCATCTAAAAACAGCGTACCATTTTGTGCCTGTTCAAACTTTCCAGGCATCGCCTTCATCGCCCCTGTAAAAGCACCCTTTTCATAACCAAACAGCACCGCCTCTAACATCGATTCAGGAATCGCCGCACAGTTAATGGCCACAAAAGGCTGATTAGAGCGGGGGGAGTGTGCATGAATGTAACGCGCCAGCACCTCTTTACCCGTTCCACTTTCACCTGTAATCATGACGGTGGCTTCACTTTGCGCCACTTTCAATGCCATCGCTTTCAACTGATGCATCACGGGTTCAGCCACCACAAAGTCTTCATCCGAAGAGGCATCACGATTGAAATAAGCCTTCGCCTTTTCCACCAACACATCCGCTTCAAAAGGCTTCACAATATAATCGACCGCTCCAGCCTTCATGGAAGCCACAGCCTGCTCAATGGTGCCATAGGCAGTCATCAGTACGACAGGCAGATAGGGTTTGATGGAACGGATACGGGTCATCAGTTGATAGCCATCCATTCCATCCATACGAATATCGGTAAACACCATGCCGATTTCATCGTCTAACGCCACCAAAGCATCTTCTGCACTCGCCACCGCCAGTACTTCAAACTCATTCAGCGTCAGCGTATCCTCTAGCGCTTCTCTGAGCTCATCGTCATCTTCAACCACTAAAATCTTTGCAATAGACATTCAAAGTTTCTCTTCTGTTGACTGATATTCATCCAAAAAGGTCTTCTTGATTCATTTGTTTTTCATATAAAGGTAATCGAATCACAAAACGAGCACCATTGTTGGGAACTGAATATACCCATGCATCCCCACCATGTGCTTCTGCAACCGCTCTGACAACCGCCAAACCTAATCCTGTCCCCTTAGCCCGACTGGTAAAAAAAGGTTCAAAAATCTTTTCTTGCAATGCCTCTTCAACACCAGGGCCATTATCACTGACAATCAAATCGATAAACCCCGTTTTATTCTGCTCAATCCCTACCTCAATGCGCACCCCACCTTCCTTAACCACATTGATGGCATTCATAATCAGATTTTGCATCGCCGTCATTAAGGCATCAAAATCACCAAGGACTTTAAGCTCCCCCGCCTCTTCTTGGGGAATCTGAAACTTCAAATCGACCTGCTCATTTTGAGAAGAGAATTCCAACCCACTGGACAACATCTCCAACAAATACGTCAAATCTATCACCTTATTACAGCTCCGCCCTCCCTTGGCATACTGCAGCATATCATTAACCAAAGCTTCTAAATGACGCAAACTGAGCAATGATTTTTGGATAAACCTTTGTCGTTTCTCTTCATCTAACTCCGTCGATGATGCCATCTGAGAAAGATAGAGTAATGCTGAAGAGAGCGGGGTACGAATTTGATGCGCCAACGAAGCAGCCATCTCTCCCAAAGACTCCAAACGCTGATGCCGACTCTTATGTGCCTGCAACTCTCTTGAAGCGGTTACATCTTGCAATAGAAGAATCGCACCTTGATTTTCATCCAAAGTTTTTTCCGAAAGTTGATAAACTGTTTTATCGTGTTTAACCAACTCCTTAGCCTCTGTGGCGTACAAAAAAACATTTCGCACCACCACTTCCCAAAGACGCCCCACCGCATCTTCCCCTAAAATCTGCTTGGCACTTTGGTTCATTTCGACAATTTTTCCCAATGCATTCAATACAACCACTCCAGCGGGCAGTAGCGTCAACAGCCTCTCTAGCCGTTCAGCAACCTTCACTCTTTCTCTGTCACTCTCTTCAAGCTGTTGCTGAAGATCAGCCACTTGATGCTGCAAAGCTTCATAGGCTTGTGTGAGCTGCATGGAGGTCTGATTAAACAACTCAAACGCCTGCTCCAACTCTGCAAGTCGCTGCTGTTCAATTGCACTCAATTGTGATTTCGTATCACTCATCTCACTTTCTCTCCAAGAGCTCATCCGTTCAATTGATATTTTCTAATCTTCTCAACCAAAGTTGTGCGATTAGTTTTTAACAGCTTAGCAGCTTGCGAAACATTACCTTCTGTTTCTGACAGCGCCTGTTGAATTAACTGAATCTCCATTTCAACCAAATAAGACTTCAAATCTAACCCTTGATGAATATCTGGCATGCCTGAATTAAATCCTTGCAAAGGACTCTTTTCATCTTTATCCAAATCACCTGTTTCTGCATCTGCTTTATTATTTTTCTCTTCTTGTGATTCAGCCAGTTGCACTTCAGAGTGGCTTTCAACTTGCTGATTATCGCAGAGCTTTAACTCGGCTCCTTCAGGCACTTCCACTTGATATTTAGCAGGCAAGTCGGTGTAATCCACCATTGCATTAGGAAAGAGAATGGACAACCGTTCAGCCAAGTTACCTAACTCACGCACATTACCAGGCCATGGGTAATGCTGAAGTGCAATCAAAACCTTTTCAGTCAATTGCGGAATGGGGCGTCCACTTTGTTGAATTTTGTTGAACATGAATGAGAGTAAAGCAGGAATATCTTCCACTCGCTCACGCAGGGAAGGCATTTCAATAGGAAAGACATTGAGACGATAGAAAAGGTCTTCTCGGAAGTTGCCCGCTTCAATCTGATCTTCTAAGTTCCGATGGGTTGCCGCAATCACACGCACATCACAGCTAAAGCTTTTATTGCCTCCCACCCTTTCATAAGTCCGCTCTTGAAGCACTCGTAACAGTTTAACCTGCATCGGCAAAGGCATATCCCCAATTTCGTCCAAAAAAATAGAGCCTTTTTCAGCCAACTCAAACCGCCCCTTTCGGGCTGTAATGGCACCTGTAAAAGCCCCTTTTTCATGACCAAATAGCTCACTCTCTAACAACTCTGAAGGAATGGCGCCGCAATTGATAGGAACAAAAGGACGATCAGCACGATGAGAAAGTTGATGCAGTGCTTGAGCAACCACTTCTTTCCCCGTACCCGATTCACCGAGAATCAAAACAGAGGCATCGGTCGTTGCAACCTGCTGAATCAGTTTTTTGACCTGTAACATCGCTGGACTCTGTCCAACAATAGAATTCAGTATACTTTCTGTATCTACTAACGGGGATGGAGACATCAACTCACACCTAATTTCTATACATTAGGTGTGTTTATATATGGTTTTTCAGTCAATGTCAAAAATTTGGCGTATTTATTCGAAATATTGAGAAAGCGCCTGCTGTTTCTGGCGTTGTTGAAGGTGGTCTTGCTTTAATTTGAGCATCGCATTTTCTACTGCCCGTTGAATCACATCGACCTGTTGGAGGAGAGATTTTAAAATTTCAGCCTTTTGTGCCTCATCAAGCTCAGTCTCTTCTGCCAAAACCTGTTTAAAACGCTCAAGCCAGTTGGCCTCAAGCGGCTGGAACTGAGCCCAATCCCCTTTTTCAGCCAACTGCTGCATACGAGCCATATCATTGATGAGATTTAACAACTGAGGTGACATTAAGCTTGCTTCTGTTTAAGTTGTTTAACGCGTTCGATTTTTTCACGAGGCGCCTTCTTAAACTCATCAGGCATCTGCTCCCAGCCTTCTTTGACTGTCCGCAATAAATCTGCTACTTCATCAAATTTTTCCGCACTATTTTCACGACTGGCTTCCAAAATTCGACGCCCCATATACTCATATAATGCATCTAAATTTTGTGCCACTTCTCCACCATATTCAAAATCTAAACTTGAACGAAGGTTGAATAAGATAGCCGTTACTTTTGATACCTCTTCGGCTTTTGCTCTAAATTGCTGATGCGCCATAAATCCTTTTGCGCGTGCAATTTTTGCCAAAGCCCCATCATAAAGCATTGAAACCAACTTATGAGGGGTCGCTTCGCTGGCAGACGCTTCTAAATCAGTGGTTTGATATTGCTTTAAAAACTTCTGCTTCATTTGTGCATTCATCTTGCCTATCCTCTTTTAATTACCTTGTTGTTGGCTTGTCGAATTAAAGGTTGCCGCTAAATAAGAGCGGGTATTCTTCATTGATGCCAAAACGGATTGTAATGCACCGAATTGCATTTTATATTGCAACTCTAGTTTATTATAACGATCCTGTATCTTAGTCTTTTCATCGGCCAACGCAGTAGTTTCTTTATTTAATTTGTCAATTTGAGAACCCACCAAACCATCTATACTATTAAACTTATTAAATAGTTGAGAAAGCTTGTCTGCATATCCTCGAGTAAAACTGATAGAACCACGATTACCTGTTGCTGTGCCACCAATATCAAACTCTAACCCTTTAGGCATATCTGCTGCTGCATAGTTACTGACCGTAACATGCTGTCCTTGACCAGTAAAAAAATACTGTGTGCCTGTTTTTGCATTAGTCAGCGTTCCGCCTACATCTGTACCTGCACTGGTGTTACCCGTTGCCAGCCCCACACTCCCCAAGACAGTCCCACCCGTGAAATTGATTGATGAAGCCGAACCGAACTTATCAGAAGTAAAGGTAAATTTATCCTGTGTCGCATCATAACTTACCGTAATTTTAGACCCCTGAGCTTTAAAATTAGCATCATTATTGATCACATTTTGCAACTCCTGCGCAAGTTGTGTACCTGTATAATTCCCTGCCGCCAGTGTCAAAGTAGATGAAGTCGCACCATCCAATTGTAAAGTGAGCGTATCGTTTGTTCCCGCCGTAATCGCGAAACTGTTTGCATTACCTGTCGCTGCCCCCGTAAAAGTTGCCTGTTTAGCCGCAGTGGTCACATTTATCTGAAAAGTCCCTTCGATTGTACTTCCCGTAGAAGCTGTATATTTTACAAATGGATCCGTAGAAATACCGCTGGCCGCAAAAAGTCGTCCAACCGAATCTGGAGCGGCACTGACCGCTTGATTGAGTTGTGCCGTATCTAACTGCAAACTACCATCTAATTGAGTCTTAATACCAATATCGGCCAAGGATTGTACTGACCCTGTCAAACCTGTAATTTGGGTCTGTAAAACTGCCTTCATCTGTTCTTTCATCATCCGAACACTAGAATCACTAGATAAAGAACCTTTCGTTGGATCATAATTCTTACTATTTGGATCGTCTTTTTTGTACGACTGCACCGTATTAAAAATATTATTCATCGAATTATAAAGATCTACAAAATCTTGCACTTTCTGACCAATACCCGAAGTATCTCTCGCCACTTCAATTCGTTTAGTTCTTCCCAAATCTGCACTGTAAAGGTTTAGCTCTACGCCAGGAATCACCTCACTTAATGTATTTTGGCTACTGTTAATCGTCAATCCATTCACCACGACCGTTGCATCCTGCGCGGCTACTGTCTGAGTCAAATTCCCCGTACTTAACTGTGACAACCCTACATTATCTGTATTATTACCATCATTATCGGCCACCGAAATTTGAATTTGATTACTTGCCCCCGTGCTATTCGCCGTAAACATCAACTTATAGCCACTTCCTGTATTAACCGTTGTCGCGGTAACACCAATCCCTGCCGCTTGCACAGCCTGTTGAATGCCTGTAAGCGTATTATTGGTATTATCAATCGTAATGGTATGCGCCACCCCTCCAACATTGATCGTTAAAGCACCTGTACCGACAACATCCGTCAGACTATTAAAAGTACTATTGGTGGCAAGTGTTTGGGCTGTGGCAATTTTTTGTACTTCAACATTATAAATTCCAGGCGTTGTACTGCCTTTAATCGTTGCATCAATCACCGCTTTATCTGATGAAGTCACATTCATTTTGCTAAAGGTATCAGGCTGGGTTAAACTTGCAATCTGCGTTCTAAACCCATCAAATGCCTTTTTTAATAGATCAAAACCGCCCAACCTCGAATCATGAAGCTTCTGTTTCGTATCTAAATTCGCATTCAATGCAGCAACATCAGCATTCGCTAACACCTTTGCCATATTTTTAACATTAAAGGTGGTTGCCCCCATGCTATTTAAGATATCTAAACCTAAATTATTATTTGCCATAACTTTTCCACCTCTTCTTCATCAATTCCAACAGCTTTCAATGGATATATCGACCATATCCAATAAAACTTTAAGAAAGCACTGTTCAAATCACTTAAACGAGAGCTTTGCATGAGTGGGACGCAAGAGAAAAAGGGGAATTTTAGCCTTTTTTATCCGTGTAGCCATCTCATGCAAAGCTCTCTAAACTTATGCCGGATGACAAGTACTCACACAAAAGATTTAATCATCACCACCCAGATAAAAAGCAAAAAAGCCGCCAAACTGCGACTTTTTATATGAGAGATTTGCACGAGTGGGACGCGAGAGAAAAAAGAGATAAAATTACTCGAATCGAGGCTGAAAACACAGGGAATAGCCCGCTATTGCCAAGTTTGTCAACGAAGAGTCGGGGAATTTTAGCCTTTTTTATCCGTGTAACCATCTCGTGCAAAGCTCTCTATACACCAAAACACAGATACATCTCACCCTCTCACTTTATCAAGCTTGACTGTCCATAATTAACCCTTTTGCATTAGAAGGACTATTTTGTTGTGACAAATAAGACTTAGCCTGTTGAATTCTTTCTAAATATTGCGTTAGATTCTTAGAAATTTTCAAAGCCTCTTCCGAAGGAATTTGACGAATGAGTTTTCCAGATTGCTCATCCTGGATTTTAATCACGACCTGATGCGTGCTATCGTCCACTTCAAAACGAAGGTGTGTTTGAGAAACTTTTAAAATATCATTTAATTGATTAAAACCCTTTCTCACGCCTTCAATAGAGTCTTGTAACATCTTTGTATTCGATGTTTGCTCACCCAGCGTTTGACTAGATGAAATATCCATAACCCCCTGTTGGCCACTTTCAGATAGATGAGGTGATTGAGTATGAGATATCCCATGACTTGTCGTCGATGTTCTAATTGCCTCCATTTGCCCCTCCTCAAAAATTTCAAAGATTACACTTTTTATCTTTATTGTAAGTATTTTCAGCAAGATAGACAAATTTTAAAGCAAAAAAAAACGGTAAGGACTGCGTCGCTTACCGTTAACACACAAGGGAAACCCTTAAATAACATCGAGAGCTGAGCTGACTCTAAAGCCAACCAGGCATCTTCTTGTTATCAGAAAATATTATCCAACATAAAAGCTGTTAGGTAAATCTATTTTCCATCAGGACTGGAGATTTTGGCAAAATTCCCAGTCCTGCTTGATATTTTTTAAAATGCTAGCGATTTTTTAAAGTTAACCTACTTTAACAACTGCATCACATTCTGTGACTGTTTATTCGCTTGAGACAACATGCTCATCCCCGCTTGTTGCAATACTTGTGTCTTGGCAAGTGCCGCACTCTCT
>JALUXI010000237.1 GCA_027019045.1 Piscirickettsiaceae bacterium
TTTCAGGGCTAAAGGTCGCTTTAATCCATTCGATCTTTCCCGCTTGCAGATGACTTTGCATCTCTTGTTTCAGTTCGGGTGCGATGACAGTGACCGCCCCGCCCGCTTTTATCAGTAAATCGGCTTTACGAGCGGCCACCACCCCTCCACCGATAATGAGGCAGGGTTGCTGTTTGAGGTTGAGGAAAATAGGGAGATAGTCCATAGGGTTATTGTTCTTTGTTGATGCCAGTGATTCTTTGGGTTGGGTTGTGGATACTCTGTTTAAGTGAAGTTTGATTGGCGGCTAGGATAAACCGTTTTTTCGCACGGGTCAAAGCGGTATAGACTAGCTCACGGGTCAAGAGAGGGTTGGGTTCATCGGGGAGGACGAGGAGGACTTCGGCAAACTCCGCCCCTTGGGCTTTGTGAACGGTCATCGCAAAAGCGGTTTCCCACTGGGGAAGTTGGCTAACGGGGATGGCGCGCATCTGGCTGCCCTCTTCAAACCATGCCACAGCCAGTCCATCCAGCGGCAGGATAATGCCTTGGTCGCCATTAAAGAGTCCTGTTTGATAATCATTTTCTTGAATCAAGATTGGTTGTCCCGCATACAAGCCGTCTGCAATGGGGCGAAGCCCTTGTTGTTGAAAGCGGGTGATGAGCGATTGGTTGAGTGCGGTGACTCCCCATTGGGCGTGGTGTCGTAGGGGGCTAAGGATGCGGAAGAGCGTTAAGTTTTCCATGAGCTTTCGGGCTTGTTCGCCCACTGTTTTTGCATCACCCGATTGGAAAGATTGCAGGGCGCTGAGAAATTTTGTAAAGCCAGTTTCGGCGGTTTGCAGGAGCTGGTTGGCATTGAGGGGGTGTTGCTTAAGGGTGGTTTGCTGGGTATCCGTCAGTAATTGCCATGCCTTTTCCGCTTCGCCAGCGAGTACGGCATCGGCCAAACCACCAATTTGCTCGTTAAAGCGATGGCTGCGGTTGAGGTGGCGGTGGGTGGCGGGGAAGCGTTTGACCAGGTCGGCTAGCACATTCCCCGCTTCAACTGAGGCGAGCTGATTGGGGTCGCCCATCAGAATGAGGCGGGCATTGGGCTTGAGGGCTTGCACCAGTTTGGACAGTGTGAGGACATCGACCATGGAGGCTTCATCCACCACAATGAGATCGTAGGCGAGGGGGTTGTCTGGATGATAGCGTGGTTGCGGAGTGCGGCCGATGCCGAGCAGTCGATGCAGGGTGCTAGGGGTGAGGGTTTGTAGATGCTGTTTCTGTACATCGGTGAGCGGCAATGTTGGGATGGCTTTGTCCAGTGCCTCTTTCATGCGTTGTGCCGCTTTTCCTGTGGGGGCGACTAGGGCGATGGTGAGATCGGGTTGTTGTTGGAGCAGGGCAGCCAGCAGCCAAGCTAAGGTGGTGGTTTTACCTGTGCCAGGCCCGCCTGTGAGGAGGGTGAGTGATTGGGGTAAGGCTTGGGCAATCTGTTCTAATTTTTCGGGATCGAGTGCTTGGGCGTTGGCTTGATTTTTAAAGTCAGTATCCAACTCGCCTGATTGGGCTTCAACTGCTTGTACTTTTGGGGTGAGGCCTTGCAAAATCTGCTGTTCCGCTAGCCAGTAGAGGTGAAATTGGAGGAGATCATTTTGTAACACTGTCGGTGTAGGGATTTCGCCATTGCCGACCCAAGCACGGTTTTGTAACCAGGCTTGATCGGCTGGGGTGACTGGAATCGCTGTATCGCCTTTTTCTTGGGCTTCGAGCAGTGCCGCAAGATAGGGTTTCGCCTGCTCACGGGCAGCGGGTTCGGTTTCAAGGGTGGCGAGAAGGGGGGCTAAAAGAGGTTGGTAAGCTGGTGGAGTGTCTTGGTCGTGTGAGTGCATTATGACGCTTCTCCCATGAGTGCAGAACGGGCTTGTAACAGTTGTTCTGGGGTAAAGTTGAAAGCATAGACGCCTTGAGGGCTAGCAGCTTGCATGCCACGCATAAAGAGATAACGCACGCCACCCAGGTGTTGGGCTGGGTCGTAATCTGCTTTAAAGGTGCGTAAATAGGCATCAAGTGCGAGGGTGTAAAGTAGGGCTTGCAAAGTGTAGCGGTGTGCTTTCATTGCTTGGATCAGGGCGGGTTGACTGTAGTCAGCGAGGCGATTGGTTTTGTAGTCTAGTACATAGTATTTGCCCTCAAATTCGACAATGAGGTCGATATAGCCTTGCAGATAGCCATGTACATGAGTGGGCGTGACAGTTTGCCAATCCGCTCTTTCCGCCATCACTTGGTTGAGCTGCTTAAGATCCATATTGGGGGTATGTAAGACAAAATGGTGTTCTTTATGGGTGGAGGCTGGGGGCAGGTCGGCTAAACGGAAGGGCTGACAGTTACCTTCGAGCGTCTGTTCAATGAGCTGTTGAAGTGCTTCGGGTAAAGCGGGGTCAGTGGGTTTAAATCGTTGCCACTTGTGAGCGAGATGTTGCCAGTTGGGTTGGGAGAAGTCAGTGACTTCTAAAAAGTCATGCACCAGTTTCCCAAAGGCGGCACCTGCAGGTAGGTTGTCCTGCTTGACCAATGGTGTTTCTTCCCCCTCTTCTAGCCACCTTTCAAAAGGGGTGTCGTGATGAGTGTTGAAGCGGGTGAGTCCGCTGTAACTGGTTAAAATGCGGCTGCGCGCTTTGATGTCCGCAAAAGGCACGGCGGGCGGTGCCACCAATGACGGTGTGGTCAGTGGAGGTGTCCATTGAGTGGGTGGCGTTGCTTCATAGGTCGCAAAAACGAATGAAGGATGGTTTTGCAGCTGCTTCAGACGAGGGCGAAGAATGCCGTTAATGGCGTCATAGTAGGCTTTTTCTTCTTGATCCGCATTTGGCCAATAGAGTGTCAAGTGACTCACGGCGCGGGTACAGGCGACATAAAATAGGCGACGAAGTTCTTGTCGAGCTTGTGCTTGCAGTTGATCTTTATCCTCCTTTTTAAAGCTGCCTTTGACACCGTTTTCAGTGGGCAGGGCGATGGGAAAGGCGCTTTTCCCTACACTGTCTTGTCGCCAAGCACCATAGACAAAGACCACAGGATATTCCAAGCCTTTGGCACTGTGCATGGTGACAATTTCGATGGCTTCATCATCTCGTTCAAGGCGTAAGGTCTGTCCACCTGAAGTGGCTTGGGTGTACTGTTGCTCTGCCCAGCGCAGTAGGGCGGGTGGGGAGCGATCGGATTGATGCGCTTCACTGTGTAGCAGTTCGAGCAGATGGCGGGTGTCGGCAATGCGGCGATCGCCATCGGGCAGGTGCGCCAGTTTTGCCCAACTGTTGGTGGCATCAAATAGGGTGAGCAGTGCCGCTAAGATACCCGCTTGCTCCCAGCGTTGCAGGGCTTCGCTAAACAGTTGCTGTGCCTGATTAAAGCGGGTCTCTTCATTGAGCTGTTCAAGCGTATATTGAAAATAGGGGCTGGCTAAGACACCTCGCAAGCTCTGGCGTTGGCGAGGATTGAGGAGGGTTTGAATGAGTTGGATCATCAGCAAGGCGCTGTCACTGTGCCAGACACTGGTACGACTGGTCAGCACGCTGGGGACATTGACTCGACGCAAGGCTTTTTGCACCGCTTGTGCATCGTCATTACTTTTTACCAGCACAGCTATCTCGCCTGGTTGGATGGCGCGGGGCTGAAGTGTCGCATCGCACTCGCTATCTTTGACTTTTTCCATCCGTTTGCCCCCTTGAAGCACCTGCACCACATCTCGTGCCAGTTGCGTAAGGGTCTCTTCATTTGCGTCATCGAGCTCTTCGCCTTGAACAATGCGAATTTTTTCTTGGGGCAGGTCATTGAGGGTGAAGGCGGTCTCTTCTGCTGATTTGGCGCTGTGGAGGGGTTGATAGGCACAGCGAGCGTCTAAAAAAGTGGGGTGTTCAGGATCAAGCTCTTCAAAAAGGGCATTAAAGCCCTCCACTAATTGTGGGTGGGAGCGGAAGTTGGTGTCCAGTGTGTGATGAAAATCCGCTTGTTGGGTGGCTTGGAAATAGGTCAGCAGATTGGCACCACGGAAGCTATAAATGGCCTGTTTGGGGTCGCCAATCAGGAAGAGACGATGAGGGGGAGTGCCAAAGAGCTGGTGAAACAGTTGCCACTGATCGGGATCAGTATCTTGGAATTCGTCAATCAGGCAGGCTTGGTAGGTGGCTTGCAGTTGTTGGTGAAGTTTGGGTTGTTCGGAGACTGCGTTGGCCAATTGGTGCTTGAGGCTGTCGTAGGTAAAGAGCCCTTGCTGGGTGAGGCGTTGTTGGAGCTGGTGTTTCCATGTTTCATAGCTTTCCATGAACCAAGCGTGTACGAGATCGTCGATCTTGGGCAGGGTGCGAATATCTGCATCTAGTTTGTCCAGCTGTTGGCGGGCTGTTTCAGGCAGCTTTTCATAAGGGGCTTTTTTAGTCAGCGCTCCTTGCAGATAAGCAACCAAGGTCTCTTTGCCTTCCATTTTGGGGAGTTCACCCGCTTTGAGGGGGGTGAGAATCATCCGATCACATTTACCGAGTTTGTTTTTATTGCCTCCTTGGCGGAAATAGTCATCAATAGCTGTGGAGATATCCTGAAGTTTGTTGGCAGGCCACTTTTGTTGAATCGCTTCTTGGCGGGCAAGAAGCGTTTGCCAAGTTGGATGGAGCGGGAAGGTGGCTTGGGTGCCGAGTGCCCGAAAGCGTTCATAAAGGTCATCGGGTGAGGTGTATGTGTCAAGAACACCTTGTCGCAAGGTGTCGGGTAAGGTGGGCAGCTGGTGCCAAAGTTGGTCGACCAGTTGCTGCTTGAGGCGTTGGTCATCTTCTAATAAGTCGGCATCCCAAGGTAAGCCGAGAGCCAAGGCATATTCCCGTGCTACCTGCATGGCAAAAGCATCAATGGTGTAGATGGGGGCTTGGTCAAGCATCATGCGGGCTTTCAGAATGGTACTTTTGGCAGCTTGAGGATCAAGGGTGTCTATCCAAGCTTGTAGTGGTGCATCATCGCTTGCTTTGCCTTCTAGTGCTTTTAAGACTTCGCTTAGCCGTTCAAATATCCGTGCTCTTAACTCGGCGGCAGCGGCGCGTGTAAAGGTGACAGTGAGCAGTTGCTCAATTGGAATGGCCTTTTCGACAACTAATCGAACCACCAGTTGGGAGAGGGTGTAGGTTTTCCCTGTGCCGGCACTGGCTTCAATGGCGTGGATGCCTGTTTCTAGTGGGTTGGTGTAAAGTTCAAAAGTGGATGGGCTCATTTTGTAAGAGACTCCTGATGTGACTGCCAAAAGGTCAATAGCGGGGTGAGAAGGTCGTAAGCATCTTGAAGCTGTGTTCGAATCTCGGTTTCATTTAGGTGTTGCAGATAAAGGGAAAGTGAGGCATCACTTCCCGTCTCGCCGTAACCTGGCGTACGCAAACCTGTGGCAAGGGTGGCGGCTTGAAACCAGCCTTTTTCTGCGGAATCGGGCTGGTCATCAGCAATCCATTTTGCCATCCAGTCCGCATGCCAAAGGGGGGGCTGAGTGCAGGTACGCTTAAAGTGTTCAATCCAAGCTTGGAGCTGTGTTTGAGCGTCGGTTTGATCTAAGGGCTTTAGATGCCAAACGACGGGGTAGATCCCTTTTCCCCTCTGTTTTTTCTCTTGATGCCCGACCCATAAATCGGTCTCTCCCGCTAAGGCATTTAAAAAGAGATGACTGAGCCAGAGGGCAAGACGCTGTTTGCCTTTGAGGCGGTGGGGATAAAAAATGACCTGTCCATTTTCATGGCGATGACGGGCGGTAAAACTGAGCGTTTGCCCCGCTATTTTTAGCGTGAGCGTCTCCTGCTCTAGCGGTTTGCCCGCTTGGGGATCGGTATGGCTTGCAAGGAGCGTCTGGATGCGTTGCACCGCCTCGGCTGCATTTTGTGCTTCTTGAGAACCATTGCCAAAGAGCGGCCAAGCCCCTTCGGCTTGTTTGCGGGCAAGAGTGGCATCAAGCTGGTTAAACGGGGCAGTCGGCGATAAGCTGTCTCGGAGGTGCCAACTATCAAGACCATTGACGCTGAGTTTTTCTCGTGCTTCTGGGGGCGAGTGAATGGCGGCTAATTGGAGTTCAGCCTGTTGCAGTGCCCAATGGACAGGGTCGGCGAGAGCAGCAGAGAGGGTTTCTAAGGGCAGTATCTCGGCTTCCCAATTGAGTGGCTGTTCCCAAAGAGGGTTGAGCTCTGGAGAGGGCTGGTGAAGTGCATCGCAGGTGGCATAATCTTGCGGCCAACGCCCCTGCAAGGCGAGCCGCTCATGGGAGGGTGCTTCAAAATAGGCACTGTGGAATGGGTAGGCCTTGTGTGTGAGCGTGAGGGTATCTGGGGGGATTTGATAATGTTGTTCTAGGATGTCCATTAGCTCAAGTACGACTTGTGCTGGGGGTTGAGGGGTATTTTTATCTGCACTGAGCCCTTGCCAAAGGATTTCAAGGCGATCTCGAACGCTGAGCAGCAGTTCTAAAAAGGTGTAGCGATCTTCAGCACGAGGATCACGGTCACCAATACGGAAGTGTTGAAGCAGGAGATCGAAATCAGGCGTGGTGCGAGGGCGAGGATAGCTACGGTCATTCATGCCAAGCAGAAAACCGACCTTAATCGGAATGGCGCGCATCGGCAGGAGATCACAGAAGGTGATGCCTTGTGAGAGGAAGCCGCTACTGCTGCGTTGCTCTGCACCGAGTGATTGTGCCCAGCTACTGAGGGTATCAAGGGAGAGCGTCATCGTTTCTATGGCTTGTGTTTCATCGGCCAGGCTTTCAAGCGCTTCATCAAGTGGCAAGCGGTCAGTGTGCTCATCATAAAAGAAGTCGGTGAACCTCTGTATGGCTTCTAGCCAAGCTTCAATTGGTTGTTCGGCACGACCAAGGGTTTGCCAGTGTTCAATCTGTTCAAATAGATTGAGCAGTGGGGTGAGTTGCTGAATGGCTTGTCCTTCTAAAGCGGTGACGGGGGCATGCTGTTCCCAGAGTGTGTCGGGCGCTTGCATAATGGCGCCGAGCATCACTCTTTGAAGGCCGTCTCGCCAATGGTTGCGGTGGTCATCGCCCGCCAAGCCCCAACGAACTTGCCCCTGTTCAATTAGGGCGTCATAGAGGGTTTCAAGGTGTTGAGCAGAGAGGTGAAGACGATTTTGGACTTCAGGCTGGTAGAGGAAGCCAAAGACCTCATCCCAATCGAGACGACCTTGGATTAAGCTGAACCAGTCTTGTAGGAGCTTGAGTGCGGGCGCATCGGTCACGACGCTACGGTCGGCAATGGTGTGCGGAATTTCGGCAAAGAGGGTTTCGATGAAGGGGCGATAGCTGTTGAGGTCAGCTGCCATCACTACAATATCATTGGGTGCTAAGGTGTCATCTTCGGCGAGCAGGGCGATAATACGGTCTCGTAGCACCTCCACTTCCCGTTGGGGAGTGTGACAGCGGTGGAAGAGGATATGGTTTTGTAAAGGCGTTTCTAGGGTGTCGGGACTGGTATTTTTAGCAATAT
>JALUXI010000238.1 GCA_027019045.1 Piscirickettsiaceae bacterium
CCTGTGAAAATCATTAAAGTGGAAGAGATTGCCGACATTGCAGGTTACGGCGTTATGTCCACCCCTGGCGTAGTCATCCACGAAAAAGTCGTCCACAGCGGCGGTATCCCAAGCGTGCAGCAGATTGAAGATTGGTTGAAGGGCTAAGTTTTTCATGATAGATTAAAGGTGTCTTGTATGAGATACCTTTAATCAATACTTCCTTAACTAGGGGTGAGAAAATGTCTGCTGTATTAAACCAAGTCATTGAAAACATTAAGATGCTTTCTTCTGATGAAAAAGCTTTGGTGGCTCATTGTTTGATTTTATCTCTGGATGAAAAACAGGATGATGATGTTGAGCAGGCTTGGGCAGCTTTGGCAGATCGACGGCTAGCAGAGCTGACTTCTGGTGCAGTTGAAGGTGTCACTTGGGATAAAATCAAACAAAAAATAAGGCAATAAAGTGCCTCTTTCCTTAATCTTTCACCCTGAAGTTGAGCAAGAGGTGAAAGCTTCATATGACTGGTATCAGAATCAAGCTGATGGCTTGGGTGAAGATTTCTTAAGTGAACTAGAAACGGCTTTTCAAACTATCTTATCTATGCCTGATACTTGGCCAAAATTTCAAACAAAGTTTCGACGGTTTATTTTGGGGAAATTCCCTTTTTCTGTGGTTTATAGTGTGACTGAAGAGGTCGTTTTTATTGTTGCAGTCATGCACCATAGCCGCAGGCCTGAATATTGGTTGCATAGAGCTGACTTCTTTAAAAAATAAATTTCTTACGCCAATTCTTTGTGTCTGCATTTTTCCAGTAAAATACTCTCTTTTATCTTTTCTGGGTGAGGGTTTTGAAACGCCAAGATTTTTATTTTGATCTGCCTGAGACTTTGATTGCACAGTATCCGCCGAAGCATCGTACTGATAGTCGTTTATTGGTGGTGCAGCCGCAGGTGGATGGGGTGCAGTTGCAGGATGTGCAGTTTCCGCAGATTCTCGATTTTTTACAGCCGAATGATTTGATGGTGTTTAACAATACCCGTGTGATTCCTGCTCGTCTGTTTGGTCAAAAGGCGACGGGGGGTAAGGTGGAGTTGCTGATTGAGCGGGTATTGGATGAGCGACGGGTGTTATCGCATATCCGAGCGAGTAATGCTCCCAAAGCAGGGGCAAGATTGCAGATTTCTGAGGCATTTGAGGTAGAGGTATTGGGGCGAGACGGGGCTTTATTTGAGCTTCAGCTAGTGCCTCCTCAAGATGAAACAATCCTTTCGTTAATTGAACGCCATGGTCATATGCCTTTGCCGCCTTACATTGAACGCCAAGATGAGCAGGCGGATCAGGAACGCTATCAGACGGTATATGGAGAAAAGCCAGGGGCGGTAGCGGCACCGACAGCAGGGTTGCATTTTGATGAGGCTTTATTGGAGCAGATTCAGGCTAAAGGCGTGGAGATTGGTTTTGTCACGCTTCATGTTGGGGCAGGGACTTTTAAACCTGTGCAGGTAGAGGAGATTGCCGAGCATCGCATGCACTCTGAAGCGATTGAAGTGTCTGATGAGTTGGTGGCGAAAATTGCAGAGACACGAGCGAAAGGGGGGCGAGTGGTAGCAGTTGGGACTACTTCTGTCCGTTGTTTAGAGAGTGCGGCCGGATTCAGCGAGACAGATCAAGGCAAACCGTTGCAAGCTTATTCGGGTGAAACGGATATTTTTATCACACCAGGTTATCAGTTTCAGGTGGTGGATCTGCTATTGACCAATTTTCACCTGCCAGAGTCAACTTTAATCATGTTGGTCTCTGCCTTTGCAGGCTATGAACAGACAATGCAGGCGTATCAACATGCCATTGAGCAGCAATATCGCTTTTTTTCCTATGGAGATGCGATGTTGGTGTACAAAAATGAGCATTTAGGATGAGAATTTAAAATGAAATTTACTTTAAAACAGACAGATGGGCGAGCTCGTCGAGGTCAGATGCAGTTTGAACGAGGAGTGGTGGATACACCTGCTTTTATGCCAGTTGGCACCTACGGTTCGGTGAAGTCGATGATGCCTGAAGAGGTAGCGGCCACAGGCGCACAGATTATTTTAGGCAATACTTTTCACCTCTCTTTGCGACCTGGCACCGATATTATTGAACTGCATGGCGACCTGCATGACTTTATCAACTGGAAAGGGCCGATTTTGACCGATTCAGGCGGCTTTCAGGTCTTTAGCCTAGGTAAGATGAGAAAGATTACCGAAGAGGGGGTGTTATTCCAAAGCCCCATCAATGGCTCAAAAATTTTTATGGGACCTGAAGAGTCGATGGAAGTGCAACGCAAGTTGGGATCGGATATCGTCATGATTTTTGATGAATGCACGCCTTATCCTGCAACGCATGAAGTGGCGGCGGAGTCGATGCGGTTGTCTCTGCGATGGGCGGAACGCTCGAAAAAGGCACATGGTGATAACCCTGCGGCACTGTTTGGTATTGTGCAGGGAGGGATGTATGAAGATTTACGGGTTGAGTCCATTCAGGCATTGCAGGAGATTGGATTTGATGGCTATGCCATTGGTGGTCTATCGGTAGGCGAGCCGAAAGAGGAGATGATGGCTACGCTGGATTTTACCGAACCGCATATGCCCAAGGATAAACCGAGATATATGATGGGGGTGGGCAAGCCAGAGGATATTGTGGAAGCAGTGAGACGAGGGATTGATATGTTTGATTGTGTCATCCCAACTCGCAATGCCCGCAATGGGTTTTTGTTTACCTCTGAAGGGGTGGTGAAGATTCGCAATGCTAAGCACAAAACCAGCTTGGAGCCACTCGACCCAAAATGTGATTGCTACACCTGCCAAAACTACACCCGTGCTTATCTACACCATCTCGATAAATGCGGAGAGATCCAAGGCGCCAGACTCAATACCATTCACAATCTCCACTACTATCAAACGCTCATGCGAGGCCTACGAGAAGCGATAGAAACACAAACACTGGATCAATTTGTTGCTGACTTTTATGCCCAAAGAGGGGAGTCGATGCCAAGTTTGTAAAGTATTGTATGTTATTTGGTGTACAATATTGGCAGTATAACCATAAGGGGCATAAAAATGAAAGTACAAACTACTATTCGAGTAGAAGAGGATGCTCTTAAAGCCTCTCGAGAAATTTTGGCACAATTGGGGTTGAATTATTCTGAAGCGGTGAATATTTTTACGCGAATGATTGTGCAGTACCAAGGATTACCCTTTCAAGTAAAGATTCCCAATGCCGAGACACAAAAAGCGATGCAAGCGGTCAGAAATGGAGAGGTAGAACCTTTTTCAATTGAATCGTTAAAAAGTGAGCTTGAGTAGATGGCTTTAGCTTTACAGCGAAGCAAGACCTTTAAAAAAGACTTGAAAAAGGTGAGCTTAACAGATGGGCAGTTTCAAAAGTTGATTGCTTATTTGGGAATACTATTGGATGAAGGCGAATTACCAGAAGAGGTGAGGGATCATGCCCTGAAAGGTGAATGGCTTGATTTTAGGGAGTTTCATTTAGGTGGGGATTGCTTGGTGATTTACACTTTTACAGACGAAGCCATTGTTTTAGTGAGAATAGGATCACATTCGCAATTATTTAAATCATGATGACAGATGATTTTTATAGGCTTTTATGCCACAATAACTCGGATTTTAATTTTAAAAGAAAGGAAAAAATATGTTTTTAATCAGTGATGCCATGGCCGATGGTGCGGCCGCTGCCCCTCAAGGGGATCCTTTAATGCAGTTATTGCCTTTGGTGCTGCTGTTTATTGTGTTCTATTTTTTGTTGATTCGTCCGCAGCAGAAGAAAGTGAAAGAGCATAAGAAGTTGGTTGAATCACTTAAAAAGGGCGATGAAGTGGTGACCTATGGTGGGGTTGCGGGTAAGATTCGTGACTTAGGCGATGTGTTTGTCGATGTGGAAATTGCCGATAATGTGGTGGTCAAAGTTGAACGCCAAAATATCGCTCGTGTACTCCCTAAAGGGACACTCAAAGACGCTTAATCAAAGTGCAGTGAAAGAAGGGGGCTTTGGCCCCTTTTCTTGTTTCGGTGAACGCCATTTCTATTACTCTTGGATAATATTCTATGTTCCAATCGCAAAAAAAAGTTATTTCAAATCAATACCCTACATGGAAGTATTTGCTTCTTGTTTTGGTCACAGTATTGGGGACGCTCTATGCTTTACCTAACTTGTATGGAGACGATCCTGCGGTTCAGGTTTCGCCTGCTAAATCGGTGCAGTTGACCCAGCAAGATGAGCAGCAAGTGCAACAGGCTTTGAAGTCAGCGGGTATTCAGATCAAGTCGGCAAAATTTGAGCAGGGTAAGATCTTGATTCGGCTAACCAATGAATCGGATCAGCTTAAAGCCAAAAGCATTATCAAACAGTTGCTGGATCGGAAAGCCGTGGTGGCGTTGAATTTAGCACCTGCTACCCCTGAGTGGTTGCAGGCGATTGGGGCGAAACCGATGTATCTTGGGTTGGATTTGCGAGGTGGGGTGCATTTCTTAATGGATGTCGATATGGATGCCGCCATTGCTAAGCACTATCTGCGTTATGTCGATGATATTAAAACATCTTTGCGAGAAGTGCGAGCAAGATATTTGAAGGTGGTGTATGAAAATCAACAGCTTGAGATTGTTTTTAAAGATAAAACCAACTTTGAAAAGGGCTTAAAAGCGATTGAACAGAAGTATAAAGCGGATTTTATTGTTCAACCTCAGCCTGATGCACAGCTGCCCATGGTGGTGTTGAAGTTGTCGAAAAAGGCGATTAAAGAAGCTAAAACTTATGCCTTAAAACAGAACATTACCACACTTCGTAACCGTATCAATGAACTGGGTGTGGCGGAGCCTGTGATTCAACAACAGGGTGAACGCCGTATTGTAGTGGAGTTGCCAGGTGTTCAGGATACGGCGCGTGCGAAAGAGATTTTGGGTGCAACCGCCACTTTAGAATTCCGCTTAGTAGAAGAGAAGGGTGACCCTTATCGAGCAGAAAAAACAGGCTACGCCCCTCATGGCGCTAAGTTGTATCACTTCCGTGATGGTCGCCCTATTTTATTGAAACGAGACATTATTGTTTCGGGGGATAATGTGGTGAATGCACAATCGGGGATTGATACGCGTTCAGGTACCCCTGAGGTTAGTGTGACGCTCGATTCAGCGGGTGGTCGTAAAATGAATGAAACCACCAAACGCAATATTGGTAATCGCATGGCGGTGGTCTATATTGAAAACCATCTGATCAAAGTAAACAAAGACGGTAAAGAGGTGAAAAAGCGGGTCACCACCAAAGATGTCATCAATGCGGCAGTCATTCGAGGGCAGTTCTCAAATCGTTTCCAAATCACGGGCTTGGATAGTCCACAAGAAGCACAAGATTTAGCACTGTTGCTTCGTGCGGGTTCTTTGGCCGCACCGATGGAAATCGTGGAAGAACGCACGATTGGACCGAGTTTGGGGGCAGACAATATTCGCCAAGGCTTTATGTCAGTGGTGGTTGGCTTCCTGTTAGTCTTGGTGATTATGGCATGGCGTTATAAGGTGTTTGGAATGATTGCTAATTTAGCATTGGTATTGAACTTGGTGCTGATTGTCGCCATTCTATCGCTCCTGCAAGCAACCTTGACCATGCCAGGGATTGCGGGGATTGTTTTAACCGTCGGGATGGCGGTGGATGCCAATGTGCTGATTTTCGAGCGGATACGAGAGGAGATGAGGGTTGGTTCCATTCAGCAAGCAATTCATGCGGGTTATGAAAAAGCCTTTATTACCATTGCTGATGCGAATATCACGACGCTGTTAGCGGCGATTGTGTTGTTTAGCTTTGGAACGGGGCCGATTAAAGGGTTCGCGGTGACGCTGAGTATCGGGATTATCACCTCTATGTTTACCGCCATTGTCGGTACCCGTGCCATTGTGAATTGGTTGTACGGCAATAAACCTGTTGAAAAACTGCCCATTTAGGAGAGCGAGATGGAACAACAAAAAATGATTAACTTTATGGGGCAACGGAAGATCGCTTCCATTATTTCAACCATTTTGGTGATTGGCTCTCTGTTTGGATTATTTGTCAAAGGGTTGAACCTTGGGATAGATTTCACAGGCGGGACGATTATTGAGCTAAATTATGATCGGCCTGCAGATGTGGACAAAATTCGTACGGTTTTGCAAAAGACAGGTTTTGATTCCGCTACTGTGCAGAATTTTGGTTCGGCAGAAGATGTGTTAATTCGTATTGCCCCTCAAGAAGGAATGAATTCGGCACAAATCAGCAATAAGGTGTTGGATGCTTTGCGAGCAGAAACACAAGGCAAAATTGATGTACGACGGGTTGAGTTTGTCGGCCCACAAGTGGGGGAAGAGCTGACCCAAGATGGGGCTTTGGCGGTGATTTATGCTTTGATTGGTATCCTGATTTATGTTGCCTTGCGGTTTGAATTCCGTTTTGCGGTGGGGTCGGTGGCTGCTTTGGTGCATGATGTTATCATCACTTTGGGTGTCTTCTCATGGTTTCAGATTCAGTTTGATTTGACCGTATTGGCAGCGATTCTAGCGGTGATCGGTTATTCCTTGAACGATACCATCGTGGTCTTTGACCGTGTGCGGGAAAACTTCCGTACCCTACGAGAAGGCTCGCCCGTTGAGGTGACCAATATTGCGGTCAACCAGATGCTGTCTCGAACCATTATGACCTCTTTAACCACATTGGTGGTATTGTTGGCACTGTTCTTTTTGGGCGGTGAAATTATTCATGGCTTTGCCTTGGCATTGATTGTCGGGATTGTGGTGGGAACCTACTCTTCTACCTACATCGCCAGTGCTATCGCCTTGGCATTGGGGGTCTCTAAAGCCGATTTGATGAAGCCTGAAAAAACTGGCCCCAGTGCAGAAGAAGCCGAAGCGGAGCTACAAAGAGCTTTCTTAGAGGCAGAAGCCAGAAGAGAAGCTAGATTGGCAGAAAAAGCATCTAAAAGTTAAAAGGTTTCCAAAATCCCCAGTCCTGCACGCTTTTTTCAGGTGCAGGACTGGGGATTTTGGTATTTTTTGGGAAAAATTCATGTCTTTGATTCTAGAAAAAAATAAACGGCGTACTTTCGCCATTATTTCCCATCCTGATGCGGGGAAAACCACCGTGACGGAAAAACTGTTGCTCTATGGTGGGGCGATTCAGTTGGCGGGGGCGGTGAAGAGTCGGAAAACCGACCGTCATGCCACTTCAGACTGGATGAAGATGGAGCAGGAGCGGGGAATTTCGGTCGCTTCGTCGGTGATGCAGTTTCCTTATAAGGATGTGATTATTAACCTGCTTGATACCCCAGGGCATGAGGATTTTTCTGAAGATACTTATCGAACACTGACGGCTGTGGATTCTGCTTTGATGGTCATTGATGTGGCCAAAGGGGTGGAGGAGCGGACGAT
>JALUXI010000239.1 GCA_027019045.1 Piscirickettsiaceae bacterium
AGAGTCGGGGAATTTTAGCCTTTTTTATCCGTGTACCCATCTCGTGTAAAGCTCTCACTATTGTAAACTCACATTTTCCGCCTTGACCTGGCGCATTCTAGGCGCAATCTGAACGATTTTGTTAGAGAGATTTTATAAACAATATATGCATAATGAATATCCACGCTTATGCAAAGCTCTCAATCGTCCAGCACTCGCCAAAGTGCGTCATTTCTTCGTTGGAAAATGGTCATTTACCATTTGTAAACTCACATTTTCCGCCTTGGCCTGACGCATTCTAGGCGCAATCTGAACGATTTTGTTAGAGAGATTTTATAAGCAATATATGCATAATGAATATCCTCGCTTATGCAAAGCTCTCAATCGTCCAGCTCACGCCTAGAATACACTTGGTTGAGGTGCAATCTGAACGTTTTTACGAGTAAGGAAATTTGCAAGCCATTGCTTAGCTCTCGCTTCAGATGCATCATCTGAACGATTTTTACAGAACAAAAGGAACAGAAAATGAAAGTCATGATTATTGGAAGTGGTGGTCGGGAACATGCCTTGGCTTGGAAAGCGGCCCAAGGTGACTCGGTGAGCCAAGTGTTTGTTGCCCCTGGCAATGCGGGGACAGAATTAGAACCCAATTTGACCAATGTCAATATAGCGGTCACCGATTTAGACGGTTTGGTGGATTTTGCCAAAACAGAAGGGATTGATTTAACCATTGTTGGGCCTGAAGTGCCATTGGTGAAAGGGGTCGTAGATGCCTTCCAAGCAGCCAACCTCAAATGTTTTGGCCCCACTGCCGCTGCGGCACAACTGGAAGGCTCCAAAGCCTTCTCCAAAGACTTCCTTGCCAAGCACAATATCCCCACTGCTGCCTATGAAGTCTTTACCGAAATCGCCCCCGCTCACGCCTACTTAGACAAAGTCGGCGCACCGATTGTGATTAAAGCCGATGGCTTAGCGGCTGGAAAAGGGGTGATTTTGGCGGATACTGTTGAAGAAGCCAAAGCCGCTGTGGAGGATATGCTTGCAGGCAATAAATTTGGGGATGCAGGTGCCAGAGTGGTGATAGAAGAGTTCTTAACGGGCGAAGAAGCCAGCTTTATTGTGATGGCAGATGGCAAAAACATTCTGCCCATGGCCTCTTCTCAAGACCACAAAGCCCGCAATAATGGCGATACAGGCCCCAATACAGGTGGCATGGGAGCCTACACCCCTGCGCCTGTGGTCACCCCTGAAATCCATGACCGCATTATGAATGAAGTCATCCGCCCTACCATTGATGGCATGGCAGAAGATGGCTTGCCTTACACTGGCTTCCTCTATGCGGGTATTATGGTGGCTGAAGATGGTACGCCGAAAGTGCTCGAATTCAACTGCCGTTTTGGTGATCCTGAAACCCAACCCATTATGATGCGTCTGCAATCTGATTTAGCTCAACTCTGCCTCGCTGCTTTAGAAGGCAAGCTGGATACGGCAGAAGCTCAGTGGGATGACCGAGCTGCACTCGGTGTGGTCATGGCCGCTGAAGGCTACCCTGAAAGTGCCAGAACAGGTGATGTCATTGAAGGCTTGGATCAAATTCAAGGGGATGATTTAAAAGTCTTCCATGCAGGGACGGCACTGAATGACCAAGGTGAAGTCATGACTGCAGGCGGACGGGTTCTGTGCGTGACCGCTTTAGGTAAGACAGTGGCCGAAGCTCAAAAACGCGCCTATGAAGGCGTAAGCAAAATCCACTGGCCAGGTGCCTACTACCGTACCGACATCGGTCACCGAGCCATTGCCCGAGGTCAATAACACGCGACCTTATTCAAAGTTCTAAAGCCCACGACATCCTCGTGGGCTTTTTTTATACCTCACATTGCGTTATAGTGAAAGCTCGGTACAAAGGAGAATCAAAATGGCTAATTTCGACAGCATCCATAACTACTATGAACGCCTCGTGATTGAAGAGATTGAAGATCACTACGAAGATAAAAACCTAACTGACGAGCAACTGGCAGATCTTGCCTGTATTGCCCTCAACCACTTGCCGCCTCGTTATATCCGTCATGACATTGATATGTCCTTCTATCTGTCGCCAGAAGAGTGGAAGGAAACTCACCATAGAGTAAAAAAAGCGGTGGAAGCGGGCTTTAAAATGCTAAAAAACAGCTAACTTCGTAACGGCGCAGATTGCCCCTGAAATTCCGTCAATTCAAGGCAGAATGTTCATTCAGTAAATGACCATTTACCAACGCAGAAGTGTTGGATTTCAAGGGTGAGCCGAGGAGTTACCTAGCTTCTTAAGCAAGCTCAATGACAAACACCTCTTCTTTAATCGGATGCCCTTTGCGTTGGCTATTCACTTCTGCCAGCTGTTCAATTCTGTATGCCTGAGAAAAAAGATGATGCACTTCGGCTTTTGAGACCGCAAAAGGTGGACCTTGCATTAACGATTGATCATAGTCCATCGTAACCAATAAAATCTTTGTCCCCGCTGGCAGAATCTGCTGCAGATGTGCCACATATTGCACTCGCATTTCCAAAGGTAAAGCCACCAAAGCGGCACGATCATACACCGCTTTCACCTCACGACACTGCTCGGCGGTCAATTGAAAAAAGTCACCGCATAAAATCCCCAGTCCCACTGTCTCCTGTCCACTCTCTTGTGGTAAATGCCAAAATTCAAACGCACCTTGCGGCTGAGCAACCAATGGTAAATCCTGCTCTTGCTGAAACTGACGCACTGCCAAGGGACTTAGCTCCACACCGCATACCTCTAAGCCCTGCTGCCAGAGCCACACCAAATCGACACTTTTACCACACAGCGGCACCAAAACTTTGTCGCCTTTCGATAATTTCAACTCGGCAAAATAGCGTTTCAAGAAAGGGTTGACCTCCTCCATATGAAAACCAATCTGCCCTGCTTCCCAACGCTGATGCCAAAATTCAAACTCCATCAAACTCTCCTACCATGATAAGATAGCTCTATTCTAAATGGAGTAATGGGATATGAGTAGAAAAAAACGGACGATAAAGCGATTTGATCCAACATTTGATCCCTTCGATACCCGAACCCCAAAGCAACAGGATTTACCTTTTTTGAAACGCAAATGGGTGCAAAATACACTATGGCTCCTCTTTTTTCTTGCGCTCTATTTAACGATGCGTCACTTTCAGCAAGGTCAAGTCATTAAAGACCATATCCCGCCTGTTCAACTGACAACGATTACAGGAAAAACGATTGACCTTTCCAAGCCTCAACCTCGTCCTTACCTGATTCATTTCTGGGGAACTTGGTGCCCTGTTTGTAACTATGAACATGATGCCATTCGTCGCCTATCCAACGACTATACTGTCATTGCCATTGCGGTTAAATCCACCAATAAAGAAACTTTGCTTCAGTTCTCTCGAGAACATTTCATCCCTTTTGACATCATTGTCAATGACTTTGATGGCAAGCTGATGGAGAAATTTAAAATTCCCGCTGTCCCCACCGACCTTTATGTGATGCCCAATGGAGATATTCGTTTTGTGGAAGTGGGCTTTACGACCTACTTTGGCTTTTACTTACGACTCTGGTGGTTAGAACATTTTGGCTAAGGTGACCAAACGATACGGCGGCGAGCTAATTTTTTGCGAAAGAGACGAATGGGGGCTGGTAGAAGTGGTCGAAACCACCAGTAGCCGTAGCCTACACTTTGGCTCCCCAGTTGAGCAGAGTTGTCTCTACTTTCACGCCCCCTTTACCTTGGCACATGAGTATCAAGCTCAACTGCTGGATCTGATTTTAGAAGCCGATTTCCCGATTCATCAACTCTTGATGCTCGGTTTAGGCGGGGGCAGCTTGATGAGCCAACTCCTCCCCTGTCTACCCGATACTCAATGCACTGCGGTGGAACTACGGCAAACCGTTATTGAAGTGGCTCACGACTTTTTCCAACTCCCCCACTCACCACAACTGCACTGCCTTGCTGAAGATGCTGCCCTGTTTGTCGCCAAAGACCGCCAGCAATATGATGTCATCGTCATGGATCTTTATGATGAGAACGGACTGCCCCCCGACTTCACCACCGACACCTTTCATCAACTCCTTTTTGAGCGACTCAATACACCCAGTATGCTGCTGATTAACCTCTGGCAAACCACGCCCCGTCTCACCCAACCTATCCTCAACTTCTGGCAGCAGCAAGCCAAGAAGCACCCCAACCTTGAGCTCCACACCCACCCAATTCACTCAAGCCAAAATTTGATTCTCCAACTTCTGCTAAAATAATCTCTTTTTGAAAGTTGAACACCCATGGCTCTTCTATTTTTACGCGACCTCTCCCTTAGCTTTGGGGCGGCTCCCCTGTTGGACCACATTAACCTGCAAATCGAACCTAATGAACGACTCTGTATTTTGGGACGGAATGGCGAAGGCAAATCCACGCTACTCAAAGTAATCGAGGGCGAACTGCAACCTGACAGCGGTCAACGCATTGTGCAGGAAGGGGTGAAAATTGCCAAACTGCAACAAGAAGTGCCACAAGACCTACAAGGCTCCGTGTACCAAGTCATTGCCTCGGGACTGGGAAATTTAGGCGAAATCTTGCAACAATATCATCAACTCAGTCAAGCGCTTGCCGAAGAGGACAACGAGGACGATCCCGAAAAGCTGGATCAAATGATGGCACTGCAACAACAAATCGATGCCCAAGCCGGTTGGCAGTTGGACACCCAGGTCAATACACTCATTAGCAAACTCGCCCTGCCACAAGCGGCCGAGTTTTCCCAGCTATCGGGAGGGATGAAACGCCGAGTGCTGCTTGCCAAAGCCTTGATTCAATCACCTGATATTCTGTTGCTCGACGAGCCGACTAACCATCTCGACATCCCCTCTATTCAATGGCTGGAGCAGTTTTTAAAGACCCTTAACTGCACCCTCGTCTTCATCACCCATGACCGCGCCTTCCTTCAAGCCTTAGCGACCCGCATTGTCGAGCTAGACCGTGGACACCTCAGCAACTGGCAGTGCGACTATCAAACCTACCTGCAACGCAAAGCCGAAGTGCTGGAAGCCGAAGCCAAACAGAATGCCAACTTTGATAAAAAACTGGCACAAGAAGAGGCGTGGATTCGCCAAGGCATCAAAGCCCGTCGTACCCGCAATGAAGGGCGAGTCCGAGCCTTGGAGAAGTTGAGAGAAGAACACAAAGCTCGCCGCAGCCAGCAAGGCAAAGTCAAAATGCAGCAGAACCAAGCTGATCTGTCAGGCAAAAAAGTCATTGAGGTCGAAGACCTCAGTTTTGCCTGGCCGAATGGCGACCCGCTGATTCAACACTTCTCCACCACCATTATGCGGGGCGACAAGGTCGCTATTATCGGCCCCAATGGCTGCGGGAAATCTACCCTCCTGCAACTGCTACTTGGCAAACTCACGCCCAGCCAAGGCAAAGTTGAACTTGGCACCAATCTCGCCATCGCCTACTTTGACCAACACCGTGAGCAGTTAGATTTGGAAAAAACCGTTGCCGAAAGCGTGATTGACGGCACCGACACCATTGAAATCAACGGGCAACGCAAACATGTGATGAGCTATCTCAGCGACTTTCTCTTCAATCCCGACCGAGCTCGCCAACCCGTCAAAGCCCTCTCTGGCGGAGAACGAAACCGCCTGCTTCTAGCTCGCACCTTTGCCCAGCCCTCCAACCTACTGGTGCTGGATGAACCGACCAATGACCTAGACCTTGAAACGCTTGAGCTACTAGAAGAGCTGATTGCCGACTATCAAGGCACAGTACTGCTGGTCAGCCACGACCGAGCCTTTATTAACCACATTGTCACCAGCTCCATTGTCTTTGATGCCCCAGGTGTGGTGAATGAATATATCGGCGGCTATGACGACTGGCTCCGCCAAAGACCCGCTGAATACGCTGAAAACAACGGCTTTGGACAAGACCTCTCCAATAAACCTCGCAAAGCAGATAAAGAAAAAGCGGCGAAAGCTGAAAAAAATGCCAAAATCCCCAGTCCTGCTGCCAAAAAACCGAAAAAGCTGAGCTATAAAGAGCAGAAAGCCTATGACAGCCTGCCTGAATTGATTGAACAGCTAGAAACCGAGTTAGAGCAGCTCGCTAAACAGACCAACGACCCCGCTTTTTACCAACAACCGCAAGAAACCGTGCAAGCCGTACTCGCCGAGCTGCAAGCCAAAGAAGCCGAACTCGAAGCCGCCTTTGAACAATGGGAAACGCTTGAAGCCAAGCTACTGGAAATCGAAGCGGCGAAGTAACGACTCAGCTCACCCTCTGAGCATCGCTAAACCCCTAACTTTTGCCGCTCATGGAGTAGCAAATAAAGGAAGAAAGGCCCGCCGAGGAGTGCCATAAAGAGTCCAATCGGGACTTCGGTGGGGGATAAGATTTGATGGGCGAAAGTATCGGCGGTGACCAGCAATAAGGCTCCTGCTAAGGCGGAAGCAGGCAGGAGGAAACGGTGCTTAGCCCCCAACCATAGCCGCATCATATGCGGCACCACCAAACCTACAAAAGCGATGACCCCCACCTGGGAGACGGCCACCCCAATAAATAGGGTGGTCAAGATGACAATGCGTCGTTTAATCTTCTGCGGTGAGATGCCCATTTGCAAACAAGTTGACTCTCCCAGCAGATAAAAATCCAACCCTCGGCGAGTCTGCCAAAGTCCAACAAACAACAGGAGAAACGCCCCCCAAAGCAAAATCGCTTGCATCCAGTTCACCCCAGAAAGCGACCCCATGAGCCAAAACACAATGGTGCGTAGTTCACTGTCATTGGACAAGGTAATCAATAGACTCACCCCCGCACCATTGATGGCATTCAAAGCCACACCCGCTAACAGCATCAAGGCAGCATCAGTGCGTCCCTGCCGAGTGGCGAGAAAATAGAGCAGTGCCGTCGTTACCAGCCCCATCCCAAACGCGCCCAAGCTACCCCACACCGCACCTGAGGTGGTCACCGCCACCCCAGCAGGTAGCCAGAGCAGTGCCATCACCGCCCCCAAAGCCGCCCCACTGGACACCCCAATCAACCCAGGTTCGGCCAAAGGATTACGAAACAGTGCCTGCAGTGCCACACCACTCACAGCCAATCCCGCCCCCAATGCCATCGCCAACAGCAGACGAGGCAGACGGAGTTGCCATAAAATCATCTCCTGCACCGACGAAAGCTTGCCTTGAATCAAATCGGATAAAACGATAGGGGCGGAAAAGAGGTTCCATATGGACACCAGCAACAGCCCTAACCCTAATAGCCCCCAACGCACACTCATGCCCTTTGTCCTTGCTTTCGTCCCTGCATTAAACAATACACCACATGGGCATTAAACAGCACCAAACTCCAGAGCAGGTAGAGCCAAAGCAGAAACACGGGAATGGCGGCAAAAGCG
>JALUXI010000240.1 GCA_027019045.1 Piscirickettsiaceae bacterium
GGCGAGAGATTGCCCGCATCAAGTTGTAGCTCCCTCTCTCACCCCAGAATGCTATAATAACGCTAATGAAGAAAGTTCAATGTTTTTTGTTGTAGCTCCCTCTCTCACCCCAGAATGCTATAATACCGCTTGCTGAAAGCCGCTTTCCATCAGGGATAGCGGCTTATTTTTTATTTTAAAAAAGCAGAAATTGCTCATGGGTATTTACCTTTTCTTGAATTTTTCGTTCGCCTAATAGGACTTTCATCTGGGTAAATTGTTTTTCTGTTAATTCAATACAACGAATGGAGCCTTCTTTGGGCAGGTTATTTTTTAGTCGTTTAAGGTGAGTTTGTGTTTGGTCAAATCCATTGGTTAGACGAGTGTACACAGACCATTGCAGCATATCATATCCGTCTTTTATAAGAAACCGCCTAAACTGGACATAAGCTTTTTTGTGGGCTTTGGTAGTAGTGGGTAGGTCGAATAACACTAATAATCGCATAAATTTTCTACTCTCTTTGCTCATGGTGGTTCTCAACTAGGCTGGGTAGGGTAAGAGGGATGCTGTTTTCCATAGCTTGTCCAAGGCTGATCACGCTGGCTTCTATCAGTGCAAGCAGTGTACTTTTGCCTTGAAATTCGCCTTTTTGAACTCTAGGGGTGTCTTGGTGTAGTAGGGAGATCAGTTGGGCTTTGTCGGCGGTGGAGAGGGTGTTTTCTTCTGCTTGTGTATTGAGTAGGACAACTTGAGCATCGACAATGGGACGATAGGGTTCAATGAGGTCGTCGGCGAGGTTAAATGCGTTAAGCTCATTGTGGTGGCCGATACCTAGGGCGGGAATAAAACCGTAGGCAACCAGTTGTCGAGCAATGGCAGAACGAATAATGCTATAACCAAAATTAAGTTGGGCATTGATGAGGTCATCACTGCGTCGCTTAAAGGGTTTGCCAAAGAGGGCTTTGAAGTAGATTTGTGCGGCATAGGCTTCGATATGAGTTTTATCGCCCGATTTGACTTTTTGTGCCAATTTTTGGAGTTGATGAGCCTGTGGTTGGAGATTTTGTTGGAGAAGGACTTGGCTTTGATTTAGGATTTTTTGTTGGATAATCTCTTGCCAAATCTGTTTTTGACGGACTTTGCTTAGGTTGAGCTGTCGTTTGAGTTGTTTTAGCGCTCTGGAGTGAGGTTGGAAGGGGAGGAAGATGCCATTGGGAAGAAAGCTTGGGTCGGTGCTAATAAGACTGACATTTTGGGTGGCGCAGGCACTGAGTAATTGATGTGTGAGGATGATTTGTGGGTGTTCTAATACTATGATAGCAATGTCTTCTAGTGGAAGGGTAACTTTTTCAGTCTGTTGCAGAACCAGCTGTCCCTGTGAGAGGGACAGTTTGGCAGGGTGGCTAATGAGTACGCTTCGCCAGCTCATGATTTGGCCTTAGGAAGGGGTTGACGGGTTTCTAAGGGGACTGGGTAGGCATTGCCTAGTATGTCGATATGGTATTTTTTAATCGATTTGGCCGTTTTAATACCAATGCTTCTTATTAAGCCTTTTTTACCGATCTGTTGATTGCGGTCATGTGTCCAGATGTTGATGGCGGTAGTGCTACGATCAAATCCAGCATAATAGCCCTCTTTAACCCCTTTTTTACCTAAATCAACTTCGATCCAATCATTGGGATAAAAGCTGTATAGGAATTGGTAGTTTTCATCCATTTCAATCCATTCAGATTCGGGCTTATTGGATACGGCGGCTTTATTGGGCAGTTGGGGTTTAATGCTGTCGGCAACATAGAGGGGAATGATAAAAAAGTGTTTTCCATTGGTAAAAAGGTCGATGCGAATCATGTCACCATTATCAGCAATGCCTTGTCGGACTTTGAGGCCACTTTTTTGAGTGGTTTTGAGTTTGAGCCGCCGTACTTCGGGGGCGGGGTGATGTTCGTAGCCTAGTAGGTGGGCGATTTCAGGATTAAAGCCATTGGCTTTACTGGGTTTGTAAAGTGGGGTGGCAAATGCTTTTTCGGGGTTGTTGTTGAACTTTTTTAGTCGATTTTCAATCGCTTGGCGGAGTGCTTGGTTTCTTGGATCTTCGAGGTCTTCTTCAAAGCCAACAATATGAGGCAGGTCTTTGAGTTTGATTTTAGTTAAAGGGGTTTTAACGGTGCTAATCTGTTCATCTAGGTATTTGGCAGAGCGGATGGTTTCTTTATGGGCGGCACCAAGCCCACGGCGGGTGGGCATACGAGAGACTCGGATGGGTTTAATCTGTTCAATCTCTTCTGGTGTGTAGGGGAGTTGGGGGATTTGGCTGAGTTGTTCTTGTGGGTGATCACTGAGTCGGGCTTCGAGTTCTTTTTTAAAGTGCGGCCAAGGTTTTGGAAAGTGAGCTTCTAGCTGTCTGAATGCATCAATGTCTAGGATTTCGCCTGTTTCGGGGTCGATAAAGTCTTGTTTGGCCCATTTGAGTTCTTGCGCTTTGCTATATTGGGCAAGCCGTTGAACCATTGAATGGGTGCAGGCGGCAACCACGGCGGCATCTAGAGCATGGTGTTTATCACCATCGGTACGAACTTTGTGTAGCCCCCATTTGCCCCGTAAAAAGCTGGTAAGAGTACCTGAGACAACAACACAGCGTTTAGCAGAGCTGTCAGGGTGGAGGGCAAGGTGGGTTTCAATCATGTTTTTTACGACTCTGCCTGCGTAGCGGGTATCTTCTAGGTTGCGTTGGCGGAATGTCTTGGCTTTTTCTTCGTCAAAGTTTTGGGTAAGCAGTTTTTGTATTTTATGGCGATTGGCTTGGTAGGTGGTTCGCACCCAGGCTTCAAACTGTTCCCATTGTGTTTCAGAAAGGTATTCATAAGGGGTGCGATTGCCTTTGTCTTGATTGGCTTTTTTAAGCACCAGTACCTTATTACTCAAGCTATTATCAAAGCTACGAGAGTAGGGGAGGGCGTGGTCAACTTCGACATAGTGGGGTTCGGTAAGGCGGTTGAGGTCAATGCTTTGTTGAGTGTAGGCACACTGCCCGTTTTGTTCTCGATAGAGCCGAAGCTTGAGTAGATCTAGTCCGTTAGGCTCGGTGCCAAAGAGTTCTTTAAACCTTGCTCGGTCTTGTTCACGGTTTTCAGCCAACTCTTTTTGGCGTTTTTCAATCTGCTTGCGTTCTTTAAAAGATTTGTTGAGATCTCGAGCTAGCTCAATATGGACTGAAGCGGGTGGACCGTGTTTTTTGACAATGGCATTGATCAGTTTTCGGGTTTGGTTAATGGCTCGACGCACCACAGGGTTGGTGATGGCATTGTCCTCCAATGGAGGGATATGGCGACCTTTGAGGGTGTTTTGATTGAGTTGGCTGTGGTGACCATAGACTTTGCTGATGGCTTCATCATAGCGGCATCCTGCTTCCATAAGAGGGAGAATTTGATGAAGGGCTTTGAGAGAAAGACGAATAAACTCAGCAAAAGAGATAGGTAAAACCGCTTCAATAATCGGTTCTTCAATCTGTTTAGATTGAAGAAATTCTCGAATATCTTCATCCGTTTTGTAGAGTGTGAGTCCTATTGCCAAGGTATCTAGCTGCTCTGGGTTAAAGGCATCTCTTTGCCACTCTGATTTGAGTCCTGCTTTTTCATAGGCTTTGCGCAGGGTGTGGTAGTGTTTGGCTTCAAAAAAGGTTTGGTTTTCTGGGGATTTTTCAGCCTGATAACGCAGTCCGCTAAAAGTGGCTTCATCAGGCAGGTTAAGTTTTTTCCTAAGTTGCTTATAGGTGAGTTTGCTTGTTTGAAAGGGGGTGAGAAGGAGCTGTTGTCGTTCTGTATCGGTGAGTGAGCGGTTTTCACCTAGGTATTGAATTCGTAGGTTATTCAGTTTGGAGAGGTAGATAAACTTTTCGACTGTAAAGCAGGCTTTAGGCGCACGATATTCATTAGGTTCAAAGGTACATTTTCCCACTTTTTTTAATAGGTCATTACCTGAGAGTGCAGGTCTTCTGGCAAGAAGCAGTTGAATCACTTCTGTTTCGAGCTCGGGAGTGGCGAGGGGGTTGTTGAATGCTCTTTGAGCCTGAAAAATGGTATGCACTTCTTGAATAATCTCTTCTCGACCTAGGGTGTGTTGATAGCTTCCGCCTTTATTGCGTTTGGCTTTGGTAAAAGTAGGATCTTTGGCAACCATTTCGCCAACAGTGCGATACCCCTTATTTTGCATGAGGGCTTTGTTTTGTTGCAGGCTTTGCAGCATTTGCCCCATTTTTTCATCTTGAGCTTCACTTTTGCGGTTGGATTGAAAGCCACGGTGTTTGATGAGGTGGTACAACGCATAGGCAAAAGCTTGGGGAGAGAGGTGTTGTTCAAGTGCTTGTGCTCTTAAATCCCAAGGAGAGGTATTAGGGATAATAATCTCTTCGATTTTAGGGGAGGGGATGAGTCCTGCTCGGTGAAAAAGTCGTCTGGTTCGGGTCATGCGAAAAGCCCGACGGCGAATACGGCGACGATTAAGCCGAGCTTCACGGCGGATTTTATTGAGGGATTCGCCTTCTTTATCGGTTTCAGCTTTTTCAAATGTACGGACAAATAGGTCGATGATTCTGTCATCTGAAATCACTGCGGCACCCACTGAGGCAACCCCGATATCTAACCCTAAGTGATAAACTTGGTCAGCCATCTTTTCTCTCCTCTTGTTTCTATGTTATACTGCGTATCTATTGTGGCATTCTGGGGTGAGAGCCGTTGCTACAATAAGGATGTAAAATTCCGAACCCAGCCCGTTGAATGCGTTGCATGATGCGGGCTTTTTCTTATCTATAAATACGCTTTTTACTTTAACATAATCGCTGCTAAAGGGTAAATCATTTCCTTAGTATTTGTCATGACTTCTTTACAAACCCAGTGTTACGCCTTGCTTAAACAGATTCCTAGAGGAAAAGTGACCACCTATGGTGAGCTGGCGCAGGCTTTGGATACGAAAGCGTATCAGGCGATTGGGCAGATATTGAAACGCAATCCAAATTTGGTTGAGGTGCCGTGTCATCGTGTGGTGAAATCCAATGGTGAGGTTGGCGATTATGTTGATGGTGTGGAGCAGAAAGTTGCGTTATTAGCTGAGGAAGGGGTAGCGGTGAAGGAGGGAAGAGTTGTGGATTTTGAAGAAAGGCTGTTTCGGTTTTAATCTTGGTTTTCTGCTCCTCTAAAACGACAAAACCCGCTATTTTAAGAGCGGGTTTTTTATTGGAAGGGACTGGCTAAGGCCTATTTTTTGCCTCGTCCTGCACGCTTACGCTCCATTTCGGTGAGGAGTTTTTTGCGTAGGCGGATGCTTTCTGGGGTGACTTCGACCAGTTCGTCATCGTCGATAAACTCTAACGCTTGCTCCAAGGTGAAACGGGTTGGAGGCGTGAGTGTCAGGGCTTCATCGGTTCCTGAGGCACGCATATTGGTCAACTGCTTCCCTTTGATGGGGTTGACCGTCAGGTCATTGGCTCGGGTGTGTAGGCCGATAATCATCCCTTCATAGACTTCTTCCCCGTGACCGATAAAGAGGCGGCCACGATCTTGTAGGTTGAAAAGGGAGAAGGCTAAGGCTTTTCCTTGTTCCATGGAGATGAGTACGCCACGGGTTCTTTCGCCGACGGAGCCTTCAAATTTAGGACCATAGTGAGAGAAGCTGGAGAAGATGAGTCCTTCACCCTGGGTTGCAGTCATAAATTCGGTACGGAAACCGATCAGACCACGAGAAGGGATGACAAAGTCGATGCGTACACGACCATGTCCATCAGGCACCATGTCGGTCATTTCCGCTTTTCGCAGTCCAAGCTTTTCCATAATGGTGCCTTGCGCTTCTTCAGGGACATCGACGGTTAAGGTTTCATAAGGTTCTTGGATTTCACCATCGATTTCACGGAAGATCACCTCTGGACGAGAGATGCCCATTTCGAAACCTTCACGACGCATATTTTCGATTAAGACGGAAAGGTGAAGCTCACCACGACCTGAAACACGGAATTTGTTGGCATCTTCAGTATCTTCAACTCGTAAAGCGACATTGGTTAGCAGTTCTTTGTCGAGTCGTTCACGAATCTGACGAGAGGTCAGCAGTTTCCCTTCTCGTCCTGCAAAAGGAGAGTCATTGACTTGGAAGGTCATGCTGACAGTGGGTTCATCTACTGAGACAGGCGGCAGGGCTTCTGGGTGACTAGGATCACAGATGGTGTCACCAATCAACAGTGGGTCAATGCCTGAAAAAGCGATGATGTCACCCGCATGAGCTTCGTCGATATTGATACGCTCTAGCCCTTTAAAGCCAAAGAGTTCTGCCACCTTGCCGTTGCGCTTTTGGCCATCGGTGCCAACAATCGTGACAGGCATCCCTGCTTGAACGGCGCCTCGTTTGATTCGTCCTGTACCGATGACGCCTTTGTAGTTGTCATAGTCGAGCGAGATACATTGCACTTGGAATGGACCGCCGAGATCGACATCAGGTGCGGGGACTTTTTCGATAATGGTTTCAAAAACAGGGGTCATGTCGCCTTCACGCACATCGGGTTCAAATCCAGCAAAGCCGTTCAGCCCTGAAGCATAGATGACATCAAAATCTAATTGTTCATCGGTGGCACCGAGGCGATCGAAAAGGTCAAAAGTTTGATCTAATACCCAGTCAGGTCTGGCACCTGGTCGGTCGATTTTATTGATAACGACAATGGGTTTGAGTCCTTGTTGCAAGGCTTTTTCGGTTACAAAACGGGTTTGCGGCATGGGACCCTCAACCGCATCGACCAATAGCAAAACGGAGTCAACCATGGAGAGGATTCGCTCGACTTCTCCACCAAAGTCGGCGTGGCCTGGGGTGTCCACGATATTGATACGATAGCCGTTCCATTCGACAGCAGTGTTTTTGGATAGGATGGTGATACCACGCTCTTTTTCGAGGTCATTGGAATCCATCACCCGTTCGCCCATCTCTTTACGCTCGTCAAAGGTTCCAGATTGTTTAAGTAGTTGGTCTACAAGGGTGGTTTTTCCGTGGTCAACATGGGCGATAATGGCGATGTTGCGAATGTGATCTGTTTTCATGTATCTCTCTGTATTGCAAGCCGATCAGCTAAGCTGAAGTGTCTGGGCTGCAAAACAGAAAGCTCCGTCCTTCGCAACCGCATGGCTTAGGTCTTAAAAAATGAGGCAGTATTATACTTGAAATGAAATGGGAGCGTGTAATTTGTTGAATGGCGTTAAAAAAGTTCACTATGGCTACCCATGCGAGCGAGTTGAAGTCGCCCGTCTACTTGGCGATAAATAAGGACGGGATCAGGTTTAATATGGCAGTCTCGAAATCCCGACCAATTTCCAGAGAGCGGGTGGTCAACATATTTTTGCTCTAGTGCTTCGCCTTGTTGG
>JALUXI010000241.1 GCA_027019045.1 Piscirickettsiaceae bacterium
GGGGCGACCAAGTTTGTCACTGTGGCGGTGGAAAGTGGGAAGAGTAGTGAAGAGTGCTTGAAAGTCGCTTATGCGGTGGCTTTATCCCCTTTGGTTAAGACGGCTCTCTTTGCTTCAGACCCCAACTGGGGACGGATTTTGGCAGCCGTTGGACGAGCAGGTGTGGAGCAGCTGGATATTGATAAGATTGAGATTTATCTGGGTGATGTCTGCATTGTTCGAGATGGAGGGCGAGCAGAGGACTATACGGAAGCCGCAGGTCAGGCAGTGATGAATCAGCCTGAGATTCCGATTACGATCAAGTTGAATCGAGGAGAAGTGAATGAAACCGTCTGGACAACGGACTTCTCTTATGATTATGTCAAAATCAATGCCGAATATCGGACTTAATGAGCTATCTTAATTATGGCAGAGGGTTTATTTGGCGTTTGAAAAGGATGTAGAATTAAACTGCATATTCCTTTTTATATGTATAATGTTATGTGTGTTTAACTCATAATTTTATTAGCGGAGGTGTAGGTCATGCAGTCAGTGAAAGCCACATTTACTTTGCCAGATCATTTAGTGAAAGAATTATCAGAATTCTCCCAAGAGCTGGGTGAGAAAAAAAGCCATATGGTCGCAAAGGCGTTAAACCAGTATTTTGATATTCTGGATCTTGAGTTGGCGAAAAAACGCTCATTGGAAGTGAGAGAGGGAAAGGTGGAGGCTATCTCTCTTGAGGCGGTCAAGGAAGAATTAGGGCTTTGATGGCAACCAAAAATTATACGCTCGAATTTCATCCAGCAGCCAAAAAAGAGTTGAGCAGGCTCAATCACCAAACAAAAGCTTATATTGTCCAATCGTTAAGCCTTTTTATCGAGCAGTATTCTACTGAGTATGAAAGAGAGCTGATGCGTACAGCGAAGGTGAAAAAGCTTAAGGGTGAATGGAAAGGGTTTTATCGACTGCGACTTCGTCATTATCGTGTCATTTACGAAAAAATAGAAGAGAGGCTCGTTATACATATTGTGAGGGTTGCACATAGACAAGAGGTGTATTGAGAGCTTTGCACGAGATGGATTCACGGATAAAAAAGGCTAAAACTCCTCACTCTTCGTTGAAAAACTTGGCAATAACTAGCTATCCGTTTTCCGCCTCGATTCGAGAAATTTTATCTCTTTTTTCTCTCGTGCCTCACTCGTGCAAAGCTCTCGTAAATAAATACGAATTAAATCCCTTTAGTCCTTTTTTATCTGGGATGCCTATCCTTTACGATAAGGGTGTCAATACCTCTTTTAATGCATGAATCAAAGCGGCATTTTCCACTTCATTTCCAATGGTTATTCGCAAAAAATCTTTGATTCTCGGCTGGTTAAAATATCGTACGATGATATTTTTTGCTCTTAAAGCCTCGGCGACTGCTTCAGCGGTATGGGGAGCTGGAGGTTGGGTGAAGATGAAGTTGGCGGCTGAATCCAGCGTTTGAAAGCCGAGTTCATCTAAGGCCTCTGTCACCTCTGTTCTTTGTTGGATAATGCGTTGGCATTGCGCTTGAAAGTAGGTTTCATCCTCAATAGAAGCGATGCCAGCTGCTTGGGCAAGACGGTCCATGGGATAGGAGTTGAAGCTGTTTTTCACCCTTTCTAAGGCCTCAATTAGGTTGGGATGGCCTAAGGCATAACCAATTCTGAGACCTGCTAAAGCTCTGGATTTAGAGAAGGTGCGGATAATCAGTAGGTTTGGATTGTCTGCCAGTAGCGGAATGGTAGACTGCCCACCAAAATCAATATAGGCTTCGTCAACCACAACGACTGATTGAGAATTGACTTTCAAGATGGATTCAATCGCTGCTGTGGAGAGTAGTTTGCCAGTGGGGGCATTGGGGTTGGGGAAGATAATGCCCCCATTGGGACGATTGTAATCTCTGGGGTCAATCGCAAAATCTGCATCTAAAGGAATAGCCTCAAAATCGATCTGATAAAGTCCGCAATAGACTGGGTAGAAGCTGTAAGTAATATCAGGAAAAAGAATCGGCTCGTCATGTTTGAGGAGGGCTTGAAAGGTATGTGCCAGCACCTCATCAGAGCCATTGCCAACAAAAACCTGATGGGTATCGAGCTGATGATAATCTGCCAATGTCTGTTTCAAAGCATCTGAATTAGGGTCGGGATAGAGTCGCAGCGAGTCGTTATTAGCCTGCTCAATGGCTTCAAAGACCTTAGGTGAGGGCGGATAAGGATTTTCATTGGTATTGAGCTTAATCAGATTCTCCACCTTAGGCTGTTCGCCTGGGACATAGGGGGTGAGCTGGTGGACGAGTTGGCTCCAGTAGGGATTTGTGTGACTCATTGTGCTATCCTTGAATATATTGACGATAACATTGTATTAAAAATTTCAAAAATTTTTCTAAAATCCCCAGTCCTGATGGGTAAAAGGAGTTGAAAATGTCTAAATGTGAGCCAGTGAAGATTGTTTTGGGTGTGATTCGGTGTGAGGATGAGGTGTTATTGGCGCAACGACAAGCGGATCAGTCCTTTGCAGGCTTGTGGGAGTTTCCAGGGGGTAAGGTAGAGGCGGGCGAGTCGATTGAGGCTGCACTGAAACGAGAGGTGTTTGAAGAGACAGGATTAGAGACCGCTCATTGGCGACCTTTGATAGAGTTTCAGTGGCAGTATGAGGAGACATCACTCCACTTTTTTGTATTGGAAACGGCGCATTTTGAAGGAGAAGCAGTTGGTCGAGAAGGGCAGCGGGTGGCTTGGCACGCTGTCTCAGAACTTAAAGATGAGCAGTTCCCGCCCGCCAACCGTGGGATTATTCGAGCAGTGCAGTTGCCTGATCTGTATATGATTTCTGGCAGTTTTGATGATGAATTGGATGCTTTGGAACGGCTGGAAGCGGCGTTGGACGATGGGGTTAAACTGTGTCAGCTGCGAGCAAAAAATTTACCTGAAGCGGACTTTATCGCCTTGGCGAAAAAAGCGGTGCCGCTGTGTCATCAATATGGTGCCAAGATTTTATTAAATGCCTCTTTGGAAGTATTTGAAGCCGTGCCTGAAGCGGATGGCATTCAGTTGGCCTCTGATCGAGCGGCGGCCTATGCTCAACGCCCGATTGCCAAGGATAAGTGGCTCTCGGTTTCGACGCATAATGCCGAGCAGCTGGCTCATGGTTTGCAGCTAGAAGCTGATTTTATGCTGCTCTCCCCTGTGAAAGAGACCTCTTCTCATCCTGGCGTACCAGGAATTGGCTGGGAGCAGTTTGCGTTATTGACGGAAAAAATCCCCGTTCCCGTCTATGCCCTCGGTGGGATGAAACCCAAAGATGTTGAGCAAGCTCGATTGAGTGGAGGGCAAGGCATTGCCGCCATTTCAGGACTCTGGCCGCAAAAAATGTAGCGGGACTGGGGATTTCAGTTTTTTTAAAGCATTGTTTTGAGTTGCTCAACCACTGATTCAAAATTTTTCTCGGTATCAATCACTTGATCAGCAAGTGCAAGTCGTTCTGCTCGGCTGGCTTGGGCTTGGAGGATTTTTTGAATCTCTGATGTTGGGCGTTGGTCTCGAGCGGCGGCTCTTTGAATTTGGGTGGCTTCATTACAGTCGGTCACCCAGACAGCGTCAATATAGTCAGGTTTGCCTGTTTCCGCCAAGAGTGGAATTTCAATGACGATGTATTCGGGTTGTTGCTGTTTCAGCTGCTCAATTTTTGCTTGCGTGGCTTGACGAATCAATGGGTGTAGCAAGCTTTCTAACCACGCCTTGGCTTCGGGTTGGTTAAATATCATCTCTCTTAAAGCGGCTCGGTTGAGTTCGCCATTCTCCAATAAAATGGTGTTGCCAAATTTTTCAACAATGGCCTGTAAGCCTTCTGTTTGCGGGGCGACCACTTCTCGGGCGATTTGATCGGCATTAAGGGTGGGGATGCCTTGTTCTGCGAGCCACTTTAAGACTCGGCTTTTACCACTGCCAATGCCACCTGTGAGAGCGATGATTTGTGTTGTCATGTTGAAATTATCGAAAGTTGGTAGAATAGCCGCATCTTAACAAAAAGTAGAAAAGAATCCTATGTGTGGTATTTGTGGTGAGTTGTATTGGGACGGTCGTCCCGCGTTGGAATCGCATCTAAAACCGATGCTCAAGGCGTTAGAGCGACGCGGCCCTGATGATGGCGGAATTTGGACGCAAGATCAAATCGGCTTGGGGCATCGCCGTTTAGCGATTATTGACCTGAGCGAGGCGGGGCATCAGCCGATGGAAGATGATAGCCTGACATTGGTGTTTAATGGCTGTATCTATAACTATCAGGCGTTGCGAGAAGAGTTGATGGCATTGGGGCATCAGTTCCGTGGGCATTCTGATACGGAGGTGATTTTAAAAGCCTATCGTCAATGGGGTATGGAGGCGGTCAAACGCTTTGAAGGGATGTTTGCATTTGCCCTTTGGGATGATGACCAGCAGCAGCTCTATTTAGTGAGAGATCGCTTTGGGATTAAACCTCTCTATTATGCACCGATTGAAGGGGGCGTGCGGTTTGCATCCAATACCCAAGCCTTGTTGGCCACCCCTGGCATTGATAAAGCTTTAGACCCAGTCGGCTTGCATCATCAGTTTACTCTGCATGGCGTGGTGCCTGCTCCGCATACGATTATTAAAGGCATCCACAAGTTGGAGCCAGGTCACTGGATGGTGGTGGATCCTGATGGGCAGATGTATAAAAAGCAGTATTGGCACTTGGAGGCGAGACGGCCAAAAACAGGTGAACGCTGGGCGGACTTAAAGACAGAAGCGGACTGGATAGAGGCGATTCATCAGGAGTTGAAATCGGCGGTGCATAAACGACTCACTGCGTCTGATGTGCCTGTGGGTGTGTTGCTGTCGGGGGGCTTGGATTCGAGTTTAATTGTGGCGCTACTGGCGGAGGCGGGTGTAGAGAATATTCGCACCTTCTCCATTGGATTTGAAGACCAACCTGAAGAGAAGGGGAGCGAATTTGAATATTCTGACCTCGTGGTGGATCGTTATCAAACGCAGCATGAAAAGTATTTAATCCCCAATAGTGAAGTTCTACCTCGCCTGCCTGAGGCAGTGGATGCGATGTCAGAACCGATGTTTGGACAGGATGCGGTGGCGTTTTATCTTCTCTCTGAGCGGGTGTCGCAATCGGTTAAGGTGGTGATGTCTGGGCAGGGGGCGGATGAAGTCTTTGGCGGCTATTTCTGGTATCCACAGATGGCACAAGCGGCAGCGGAAAACCTAGGCTGCTGGGACAATCCAGTGGACTGTTTTGCCCCCTTCTATTTTGACCGAGACCATGCCGAGTGGCTGGAGATGATGCATCCCGATTACCATACGGAAGATGTCACCCGTGAGCTGATTAACCATAAACTGTTGGCGCCTGAAGCGGACACCCATTTGGATCGAGTGTTACGCTTGGATGCGACCACACTGATAGTGGATGACCCCGTTAAGCGGGTTGATAATATGACGATGGCATGGGGCTTGGAGGCGAGAGTACCGTTTTTAGATCATAAACTGGTGGAATTGACCATGGCCGCCCCGATTGAACTCAAGCTAAAAGAGCCGAAATATATCCTCAAACAGATTGCCAGAGGCATCGTGCCAGATGCGGTGATTGACCGTCCCAAAGGCTATTTCCCCATGCCCGCTTTGAAGTATGTAAGAGGTGAGTTTTATCAGTTTATGAAAAATATCCTCACCAGTGAAGCGGCGAAAAAACGAGGACTCTTTAACCAAGATTACATCGAAAAACTGCTTACCCAACCCGATGCCCCTGAACACTTTACTCGCATTCAGGGCAGCAAACTTTGGCACGCGGCATTGCTCGAGCTTTGGTTGCAGCGACACCTAGACGATTTAGAGTAGAGCTGTTAGAATAACCGAGTAATTTAGTCAGGAATAAAGGATTTAATCGTGAGCAACGAAAATAAAACGCAAGAACAAGAAGTCTTAGAACGCATTGATAGTCAAGTGAAAAACAACCCTGTGGTGATCTATATGAAAGGCACGCCACAGATGCCGTCTTGTGGCTTCTCAAGCCGTGCGGCACAGGCGTTGTTGGAAACAGGCGAGAAGTTTGCCTTTGTCAATGTCTTGGCAGATCCACTCATTTTTGAATATCTTCCTAAATATCAAGACTGGCCAACCTTCCCTCAGCTTTATATTGATGGTGAGCTACAAGGCGGCTGTGACATCACCTTGGAGTTGGCAGAAAGTGGTGAGCTGAAAAAAATGATGAGCGATGCCAATGCTAAACATGCAGAAAAGCAAGGCGAAGCAGACGCTTAAGAAAAATGTAACGACTCAGCTTACCCCTGAAATCCGCCACTTCTGCGTTGGAAAATGGTCATTTACGACTTGTAAACTCACATTTTCCGCCTTGAATTGACGAATTTCAGGGGCAACCTGAGCCGTTACGGAATCTTAGAAAGTTTCCAAAATTTTCCTAAAATCCCCAGTCCCGATTGCCTTCGGTGCTGGGGATTTTTTTATTTGAGAGCTTTGCATGAGTGGGACACGAGAGAAAAAAGAGACAAAATTTCTCGAATCTAGGCGGAAAACGGATAGCTAGCTATTGCCAAGTTTTCCAACAAAGAGTCGGGGAATTTTAGCCTTTTTATCCGTGAATCCATCTCGTGCAAAGCTCTCTTTGATTGGTTTTTTGTCGCTTATGAGCTACAATGGTTTTATGAAATATCAAGTCATAACGACAACACTATTTTCCAAATGGCTGTCTAAGCTGAAAGATCGACAAGCTGTGAAAGCGATTGCATTAAGGATAGCAAGAGCTGAGATGGGGAATTTAGGGGATACACAGCCTGTCGGTGAAGGGGTAAGCGAAATGCGATCTTTG
>JALUXI010000242.1 GCA_027019045.1 Piscirickettsiaceae bacterium
AAAAGCGAATCTTGGAATCAAGCAAGGCATCCATTAAATCGAGGTTCTCTTCCCCTGGAATGCCAAAAATGACTTCCACCCCTTCATTTTCAAGACACTCTATAAACAGTTTGGCCGATTTTTTGGATGAAGTCATGTTTAAATTCTCAATTTTTTTCGTAACGACTCAGCTCACCCCTGAAATCCGCCACTTCTGCGTTGGAAAATGATCATTTACGACTGTAAACTCACATTTTCCGCCTTAAATTGACGAATTTCAGAGGCAATCTGAGCAGTTACAGTGTCAACTGAGTAGTTACTTTATTTATTCAATAAATAATCAACTACTTGCCACATTTTATCTTTGCTAGTGGCCATTGGGACATCGGTGCGATATTTGCCATTCACTACCACCGCAGGCACACCATCTACGCCATAATCATCGGTCAAGCGACGGGCTTTTTGCACATCTTGATCGACCTTAAAGCTTTTAAACATCGCAATGTAATCATCCTTTTTCACCCCCATTGGCTCAACAAATTTAGCCAAGGCAGGGAGGGTAAAGATTTTTTCATGTTTTTGATGGATAGCAGTGAAATAAGCCTCATGAAATTGGTCTAAAATCCCTAATTCTTTGGCGGTATAAAAGACACGCGCCATAAAAATCCAATTAGGATTATTTAAAACAGCGGGAATGCGATTGAAAGTCACCTCTTTGGGTTTGGTTTTCAGCCATTTTTGAATAGAGGGTTCTAAATGATAGCAGTGCGGACAGCCATAATAGAAAATCTCGGTGACCGTTTTTTGGCTAGTGGGATGCGGCTTAGGCACGGCTTTATAATGCACGCCTTCTACAATTCCAAAATCATCAGCCGCACTGGAAACGGTTGCAAAAAGGGCAGTTAAACTGGTCAAAGCCAGCGTTAAAAAAGTGCGTCTCATCATGCTCATTCTCCTTAAAGTGTGCCGTAGCTATGTAGGCCAGAAAGGAACATATTTACGCCTAAGAAAGCAAAGGTGGTGACAATCAAACCAACTAACGCCCACCAAGCCAAAGGACGACCCCGCCAGCCTTTAGTCATGCGAACATGTAACCAAGCGGCATAGTTTAGCCAAACAATCAATGCCCAAGTCTCTTTAGGATCCCAAGACCAATAACCACCCCAAGCTTCTGCCGCCCACATGGCACCTAGAATAGTAGCAATGGTAAAGAAAGCGAACCCGAGCGAGATGGATTTATACATTAAATCATCCATTTTTTCTAAGCTCGGCATCGCTTTAACAAAAGGCGAGTTGGGGTTTTTTTCTGCCAGCTTATCGGTAATCAGATAGGCCAACCCCACCATCGCCGCCAAAGAGAAGGCACCATAGCCAATAAAGTTAGCAGGCACATGGATTTTCATCCAGTAGCTTTTGAGTGCAGGCACAAGTGGTTGAATCACATTGGCATGGCGATCAAAGGTGTACCAAAGAATAAAGCCGACCGCCGCACTGACCACCAGCATCACAAAGCCCCCCAAGGCTTTGGTTTTCATCTTTTGCTCATAATAAAGATAGATTAAAGAGGTCACAATAACAAATAGAATAAAGACTTCATACAGACTGCTTAAAGGAATATGACCATAATCAGGGTTAATCAAATAGGATTCACGCCAGCGCACCATCATGCCAGTCAATCCGAAAGCCACTGCAGACCATACTAGGAAAGTGGCAACCTTACCGACAAATTCAGATTGCTTAAACAGGGCAATAAAGTAAGCCACCATTGCAAAGATAAAGAGCACATTCATCCACATGGTAGCCGTTTGGCTAGAGACAAAGAACTTCAAAAAGAACGCTTGGTCTTGTACTTTGACATCATTTCCATGCAATTGATAAGACCAGAAAGCAATATAGGTCATCCCCGCCACAGCGAGTAGAAGAATTTGCACCCTTGACCACAGTACGCCCAGCACAATTAACCCAGCGGTTACGCCTGTTAGAATGCCTTTTTCAAAAGTATTCATTAGATCGCCATAGGTTTGCCAAGCCAGTAGAGCGGCCAGTAGTACCAAAGCACTCCAAATCAGATTGCGAGGGGATTTAAAATCAAGCTTTGGTTGACGATTTTGATCAAGCTTTGGGTCATAAGTCGCAGTATTCATCATATAGCCTCGTTATTTATTATTTTTTAATTATTTTGTATGTTTAATCTGTTCTGCCAAAAGGGCAAATTCGGTTTCCGTTTCAGGTAGATTTTTATTGTCTTTTGCCGCCATGATGACATGAGTTGTCTCTTCTGTTTCAGGTATCAAAGCGACCCAAACACGGCGTAATCGAACATAAAATAGGAAGAAAACACCCAGTACCAATAAAGCACTACCGAAATAGACAATATTTTTTCCAGGCGATTTAGTAATTTGCAGTCCTGTGGATTGAATCTGTTTAAAAGATTCTAACTCAAAATACATTGGTGGACCGTAATGGTTGATATTATTGATGGCCGCTAAAGCATCTTCAAACCACTTCTTATCAAAATCATTGATATCTGTATCCTCTGGTTTGACGCGTCCTTTCTGTTTTAAGAACTCAAAGTAGAGCGTTTGCAGTGCCAAGCTGGTCTGCCCAAAATAGAAATCTGAAACCTTTTTCTGCTGATCTTTCGGTACATTTTTCTGTACAAAATCAGTAATCCCATCAAACCCTTTTTGGCGGAAGAGGGTGACCAGCTGCTGCATCAGCTTAATTTGAAGGTTGTAATCTTTTTCGGAGATTTTGTCACTTTTTGGGAAAGCCTTACGCAAAATCTTTTCAACCTGTTGAGGGTTGTTTAGCAAAGCTAAAAACTCAAAAAAGCGTTGTTTCGATTTATGCTCATCTGCAGGGATAAAGAGATAACGGAAAGGCTCAGAAGGCACAGTACGCACACCTGTCATGTAAAACCAACGACCCTCTTGTAGGGTAGGCTGCATATAGTTTTCATACTCCCACGCTTGGCCTTGTTCATCCCGCACCTTAAAAATAATCGTGGGGCCATTGTTATGCATCTTCTTGCCTGTCTTTTTCTTCTCTTCTTCTGAGGCAGGGACGACATTAAACAATTTAAAATCATTAAATTCTGCTTTAAAAGTTCCTACGGGTGTTTTTAAAGGTTCTACTTGATCAACAGCAGTATTGATTTCAATAGGATTCACTTTCGGTGAAAGTAAAGGATAGACCTTAATTTTCAGCTTAGTTCCTCCATCGCCAAAAGAGGATTGGTAGATAGCATAGTTCTTATAAATCAATGGATGGTTCACCGAGATGGTTTTTTCAATTGGTTTATCCAATTCAGGGGCGGTCAGAACAATATCACTTTCAAATGATTTGGGCATCCCCGTGTCATAAAATTCAATGCGGAAATCCTTTACCTTGATTTTAAAAGGTAGCTTCTGCACCAAAAACCCTTCTTCATAAGGCAAAAACAGCACATCAGCCGACTGTCCTTCAGGAATATTGATAGAGCCACGGAAAGAGAAGTTATCTTTACCCACCCAAGATTTTTTTGGAATTTGATTTAAAGGAATAGGGCGGGTTTCAGGTGCCAACTGCCCTGTCAATTCACGATATTTCAAAAGTAGGTTACTATCAAATAAAGCCCCGATGCAGATAATAATGATGGAAATATGGGTCAAAAGATAACCCAACCGATTCCACTGTCCTTTTAACCCTGCAAACACTAAAGTGCCATCCTGATGCACCTTCTGTTTAAATTTATAGCCGTAAGCAGTGAGCGTTTCGCCGATTTTCTGTACAGCTTGTGGTTGCGGCATGGCGAGGTCAAATTCAGTGGTGAGCGGTTGATGTTTAATCGCATTGATCGAGAGATTTTCGCTGTACTGCTTCATCTCTTTTAAGAAACCAGGGGTGTTGCGAGTCACACAAGTGGCGGTGGAGACCAATAAAAACAGCAGAACCAAAATAAACCAAGCGGCACCATAGACATGAAACAGCCCTAAATCCCGAAACACTTCTGCCCAGAAAGGTCCAAACTTAATAATATAATCCTGAACCGCCTGATCCTGTTTCAGCACCGTCCCAATAACAGAAGCAATCGCCAACATCACCAATAGCGTGACCGCCAGATTCATGGAGCCTAAAAACTCAACAATAGAGCGGCGGGACTGGGGATTTTGGGATTTTTTAGGATTTTTCGCTATTTTTTGCGGCGAATCGATGGCTTGCGTAGTCTCTGACATTGAAGTTCTTTATGGTCTATAGTTGATAATGAATTGTAAAGTATATACGCTATGCCATCATTGATAAAGTATTAAGAGAGATTTGCACTAGATGACCACATGGATAAAAAGTTCTCTTCAATAGAGAAACCCAAACAACCAAAGAGGAATCACCTTGTCATAACCACTCTCAATGTCATCTAGGGCGAGGTAAGCATCATTTTCTGCTTTAATCTGCTTGCTATCTTTAGATTTGCCACCGACTTCCAGCACAATTTTTTCATTCACTAAAAAATCTCCTGCATGGTGATAATGTACTTGGTGATCCGTGAGCAGTTGAGAAACAATAAAACTTTCTCTCACAGCTCCGAGGTCGGGTTTGGCACAGAGAATCTCAAACAAGTTGGGATTATTTAAGAGAACTTTATTTGGGGCTTGAATCGTTTTATGCCCTTTGCTACCTCTGACAATATTTAATAAGGATCCTTTTTGCATATAATCTAGATATTTTGATAGCGTACTCCATGCCACGCCTGCACTGGCAGAGAGTTTAGATTTATTCAGTTCATAAGGAGAAGTGCTACAAAGCATATACAAGACTTTTTTTAATGCATCCAATTTATCATGCTGAATATTGAAAATAGAAGCCAAATCACTGTCAATGGTGGTATTCACCACCTCAAGCAATCGATGACTGTAAGATTTCACTCCTTCTTTAAAAAATGGGTAGGCACCATGGTCAAGGTAATCTGAAAAGTGAGCCAGTGGTTTGATTGAATGCAAAATCTCCACCACAATATCTTCATGGGAAGAGAGAATCTCTTCTAAAGTATAGGCAGGGAAGTGAGCAATATTTTCCAAAGCGAGGTACTCTCTAAAAGAGAGAGGCGGCATGTCATAAATCAAAGCTCTTCTTGAAAGGTCACCCATTTCATGTTGTATATTGAGTGCAGAAGAGCCAGAAAAGATCACTTGAAGATCGGTAAAATCATAAATGGCTTTAAGATGAACGGCAAAATGTTTAACTTTATGGATTTCATCAAGCAAGAGCAGTTTGCCGCCATGTGTATAGAAATCATCAGCGATTTCATAAAGGTTGGCATCTAAAACAGAAGGATGATCACAAGACACATACAAGATCTTAGAGGGCTTATGTTTAGACGCTTTTGCATACTGGTGTAATAGTGTTGTTTTCCCCGACCCTCTTCCACCTAAGATACCAATCATTTGAGCGGAAAAATCGATCCGCTCATAAAGAAAACGCCTAAATGAAGAGGTTTTGGTACTCAAAAATCGCTTTGAAAGCTTGTTTAATATAGGTATCATCATCTCTTTTAACTATTAAATGCATTTAATATATCAAGCTTTATACTCTAAAATAGATTTAATAGCAAACAAAGCACTCAATCAAAAGGAAGACAAAAATGTCACAACACCCACTCTACCAACAGGCCCACTATTTAAAATCGGCACCTGATTTGTCGCATTGTCCCCCTGACGAGGGGTTTGAGGTGGCGTTTGCGGGGCGTTCCAATGCGGGTAAATCCAGTGCGTTGAATGTCATCACCTCACAAAAAAGTCTCGCCCGCACCAGTAAAACGCCAGGGCGGACGCAGATGATTAACTTTTTTGCCCTTGATGAGCAGGCACAACGCAAACTGGTGGATCTACCAGGTTATGGATTTGCTAAGGTGAATCTAAAAATGAAACGGGCTTGGGAAGCGGGTTTGGCGGAATATATAGAAAAACGCCAAAGCTTAAAAGGCTTGGTACTGCTAATGGATGTTCGCCACCCCATGACGGAAATTGACCAGGTGATGCTCGATTGGACACTTGATTTAGAGCTGCCTGTGCATATTCTGCTCACCAAAGCGGATAAGCTGAAAAAAGGCCCTGCCAATGCAACCCTCTTAAAGCTCAAAAAACAGCTGAAAGAGCAGTATCCACACGCCACCGCTCAACTTTTTTCCTCGCTCAAACGCACAGGGTTAGATCAAGCTTGGAATAAGTTAGACGAATGGTTTGAATATGAAAGGGTTAAGCCACAAAAATAAATAATTTTTCGGAGTTTCATGTGAAACCTATCGGTGATTTGTTTTTCATGCTGGAGCATGAGGAAAGTAGGTTAAAAAATTTATGTTTGTTTTTCAAACTGCCGCAAACAGTTTAAAAACTCAAACCCAAATCGTGCCAGTTTCACTTCGCCCACGCCGTTAATTGCAAGCAGTTCACCATCAGTTTGTGGGCATTTTTTGGCCATCTCTATCAGTGTCGCATCTCCAAACACTTGATAGGCGGGGATGTCTTCTGCTTCGGCAATCTCTCGTCGCACTTCTCGTAGTGCTTCAAAAATTTCCGTTTCTTGTTCGGTGAGTAATGCCCTCTGTTGGGCTTTGCTTGCTTTGGCTTTGCCTGCCGCTTTTTCTACTTTGGGTAAGGCAAGTTTCAGTTCCACTTCCCCCTTTAAAACGCCCTTTGCCGCAGGCGTAAGTCGTAGTACATTAAAATGGGTGGGGTCTTGCACCACATAGCCCAGATGAATCAACTGTCGAAAAATGCTTTTCCATTGAAAGTCAGAAAACTCTTTGCCAATGCCATAGGTGGAGAGGGTTTGATGGTTAAATTGGCGGATGCGTTGATGATTCAGCCCTCTTAAGACATCCACCACATGTTGGAGATTGAAATCCTGATTGAGACGGTAAATACAAGAGAGGGCTTTTTGGGCGGTGACCTTTCCATCAAACAGTTCAGGTGGATTGAGGCAAATATCACAATGACCGCAAGGGGTGGTGCTGTGTTCGCCAAAATAGTTAAGTAGCACATTTCGTCGGCAAGTTTGCGACTCGGCAAATTGAATCATGCTATTGAGCTTAAAGGTTTCCAGCTGTTTCTGTTGCGGGTCAGCCGTCTGTTCAACCAAAAATCGAGCGGTCGCTACATCTTGCAGACCAAATAGCAAAAACGCTTCCGACGGTAGCCCATCTCGTCCTGCACGCCCCGTTTCTTGGTAGTAGCCCTCAATATTTTTTGGCAGGTCATAATGCACCACAAATCGTACATTGGGTTTATCAATCCCCATGCCAAACGCAACGGTGGCGACCACAATATCCACTTCATCTCGGATAAACTGCTGATGCACCTGTTGCCGTTGTTCAG
>JALUXI010000243.1 GCA_027019045.1 Piscirickettsiaceae bacterium
AAATGAGGAGGCTGAATCAGATACACATCAAGCAAAAATACCGGAGACTTATCAAGTCATCTTAAAAGTCTGTTTAGTGCCTGAACCTGAAAAAGCGTGCAATAATTTGCCCGTTCACTTTTATCAAGTGCCAATTGTTGTAGCTCAACCTTTAGTTTTACATCCTCGTGAAGCGAGGGATTTATCGGATTTGGTGGCAGGCACGCAGACCGAGATTATTCGTCGTTTGCGTGACGCAGGTTATCGTATGGTTGCTCCCTTGAGGAGTGGAGTGGGGTTGAACCCTTCAACACTGGTTGACCCTAATTTAGATCCTGATTTGTTGCAGTCTCTGCAGTCTGAAACGCAAGCACAGTTTTTATTGTTGCCTGTGATTCGAACCACGGCGCTCATTAAAGAGGTGTCGGGCTTAAAGCGTTTTTATAATTTGGAAAATAGCCCTTCTAAACGCCACCTTGAGGTGGATTATTATTGGGTGGATCTGTACCGTCAAAAAATTGTCGACCAGCAACGGTTAGGCTTTGATGTGGAGGGCGATGTCGTTGTTGGACGGGATAAACCTGTGGGAACGGCCGCTTTTTTTGCAACGGATACGGGCAAAGTTTACCATCTGCTATTAGAACAACTGACCGCTCAACTGCAAGATTTCTTAAGTTGTCAGAATCTGGTGTCTCAAATCATTGAGAAAAGAGAAGATGGACATAAAGGTGTGCAATTCATTGTGCCGGTTCCTCAAGCGACGGGTGTCCGAGTGGGCGATATTTTTGCGGTTTATCATCGACAAGGCTTTGCGGTGAGTTATCAGGGGCGTCAGTTTGGTTTTGATATGAAGCCTGCTGCCTTTGTGCGTGTCGTGCGTGTTATGCCTGATTTTGTGGTAACAGAATTGGCAGGGCAATCTCAAAAATCACAGCCTAACACATCTCATCAAGTGTTACCTAAAATAGCGCCGCCTTTAATTCAAGTGGGCGATTGGGTAAAGGCTTGGTAAATTTTATCTATCGGTGTCCAATCTATATTCTCTGAATGAGGTAAGCAGGACTGGGGATTTCGGCAATTTTTGCCGCTTTTGTATTTTTTCTTGGCATTTTTTGCCGCTCCTGATCGAATTTTCATAGAAATCTTCCGCTTATCTTCTTTATCGGCCGTTTTTTTATTTCTTTAATCCTTTTTTCTTAAAAGTTGGCATCCTGATTGCTTAAAGCTGATTAAAGAAGGAAAAGCTGTCTATTATTCGACAGTTGAAAAAAGAGGTTTTTGATATGCAATCTATCTTTGGAATTCATGAACAAGCTTTAAAGGTTCGTACTATGCGTGCTGAGTTGTTGGCGAATAATTTGGCGAATGCAGATACACCGAATTTTAAGGCGCGGGATTTGGATTGGCGGGCAATGTTGAGTCAATCTAAAGATGAGTTGCAGATGGTGCCGAGTGGGAAGCCAGATTTGGTACGAACCAATCCTCGACATATTGCGGCTTCAGCGGATTTTACGACAAGTGATTTTTTGAAGTACCGCATGCCAACGCAGCCAGCCTTGGATGGGAATACGGTGGAGACGCATATTGAGAAGGCACAGTTTATGGAAAATGCGATGCAGCAGCAGGCGACCTTAGACTTTATCGATGGCAAAATCAAAGGCATTCGGGGTGCCTTAATAGGGAAGTAATAGAGGGGGATAGATGATGTCAATGTTTCATGTGTTAGATATTTCGGCGACTGGGATGCATGTGCAGACGGTTAGACTGAATACCATCGCTTCCAATATGGCGAATGTGGACAGTATTAGCTCTAATGCCAAAGATACTTACCGAGCGAAAGAGCCTGTTTTTCAGACTATTATGGATGAAGAGACAGGGCGACCCACTGGCGGCGTGAAGATTAAGGAGATTGTGGAAAATCAGGCACCTTTGAAAATGGAATATAACCCAAATCATCCAATGGCGAATAAGGATGGTTATATTTTTAGACCGAATGTGAATGTGGTGGAGGAGATGGCCAATATGTTGGACGCTTCTCGCACTTATGAAACCAATATTCAAGTGATGAACACTTCCAAACAACTGTTGCTTAGAACGCTGCAGTTAGGTAAATAATTAGGAGTTAACCATGTCAACTATCCAGCCACTCCCCAATGTGAATAGTAACAGTGCGGATTTTATCGCCGCCATGCAGAAGAGTAGTAACCCAAAAGCATCGGCTCCTAATCAACAATTAGGTCAGGCAGATTTTCTGCGTTTATTAACGACGCAGCTTAAAAACCAAGACCCGAATAAGCCGATGGATCCAACTAAATTTGTAACTGACTTGACGCAGATGAGTCAGTTAAAGTCTATTCAAAATATGAATGATTCAATTAAAGCAATGACCTTAGGTTTTCAGAATTTACAAACGATGCAGGCATCTAGTTTGATTGGCCGGTCAGTGCAAGCGATTGGGGATAAGATGAGTCATACGCAGGGAGTGGTGAGTCAATTTAGATTGAATTTAGATCAACCGTTGAAAGATGTAAAAGTGGTTGTGACGGATAAGAATGGCCCTGTTAAGGAGTTGTCTTATGGAGATTTGAAAGCGGGAGAGAAGGTTGTTTCTTGGGATGGAACGGATGAACAAGGGAATGCGATGCCTTCGGGAGAATATACCTTAACTGTTTATGGAAAAGATGATCAAGGTCAAATTCAAGCGATTAAGACGGTTGTGCCATCTAAAGTGAATACGGTCGGAGTGAACAAAGATGGTTCTATGACACTGACCTTAGCAACGGGTCAAAGAGTCAAATTGAGTGATGTACGAGAAATTGGTCAGTAATAGAATTTCAGTAGCGGGATTTATAAAACATAAATAATCAGGGGTTAGCAGACCTCATAGAAAAACAAGGGAGAGTAACCATGGGATTTCCATATGATTTAAATGCATTGAGTGGTATCAATGCCGCTTCTGCCGGCATGGGTGTAATTTCAAATAATATCGCTAACTCACAAACCGTTGGTTTTAAAAGTTCTAGAGCGGAGTTTAGTGACTTATTTTCTGGGCCTCAACAGTCGCCAGGTAATGGGGTAAGGGTGGGTGCCATTACCCAAAACTTTACGCAAGGCACGATTTCAGGAACGGGTCGTGATTTAGACATGGCGGTGGATGGTGATGGTTTTTTTGTTGTGAAGGATACAACAGGAAAATATGACCATATTTACACTCGAAATGGTTCTTTCAAGTTAGATAAAAATGGTTATTTAACCACGCAATCAGGTAATCAGGTACAAGGCTATTTGTTAAATGAAAAAATTTCGACAGAAAAAAATCCTGTTTTTGATACGACATTGAGTTCAATCAATTTAAAAGCCTTGAATACTGTGCCTAAAGCGACTGATCAAATGACTTTCGATATTAACTTGGATGGTCAACAAAAAAATAATGTAGATAAAGATAATAAAGGGGTGGCACAAACTAATCTAAATACACCGCCTGTGAATAACTTATCCTTGCTGACTAATACTAATGGAGCGAATACCTATTCTGGCTTTCCCGATTTTTCAACCAATAAGATTATCCATGATACTTTAGGTGGAGAGCATCGTTTAACAGCGAATTACTACAAGCGAGATGTGGTCACAAAGGCTAATTCAACAGTGGATGCCAATGGGAATACCGTTGCAGCAGGTGCTGGGACAAAATATACCAGTTGGATCGTTCAATACACCATGGAAGACTATGATAAAGCTACGGGAACATGGAAAACCAGTGGGCATACCGAGTCGGCAACACCAGGGCAAGCCACTGCGGATGAGGGGATGTTGTTTGAATTACGATTTGATACCAATGGAAACTTGATTGATGTTAGAAAACAGAATGATACCAATACGACGGCTGCAGGAGGGAACTCAAACCCTCAAGGGCAAAATACAGCTAATGCAGAGCTACCTGCCTCAGGATGGACAAGCGTGGGTAAAAACGCCAATATGAAATGGGTGATTGATACGCCCCTGACTGGTGCAAATGACCCATTGGGAAATCCTAAAGCACAGACGATTGCGATTCAAGCGGATATGTCCAATATGTCACAATTTGCAGGCTCTTATAACTTGCGAGGGGTGACTCAAAATGGTTTTAAAATTGGTGATTTGGTCGGTATCAATACGGGATCTGATGGAACAATCAATGCGCGTTATTCAAATGGGCGTTCGGTGCCTGTTGCACGATTAGGGTTGGCGAACTTTACTGATAAAAATGCTTTGGAGAAGTTGGGTGGTCAAACCTATGCTGAAACTTTCCAATCTGGTACAGTACAACTTTCAGCCCCTCAAACGAATGGCTTTGGGAGTATTAAATCAGGTTCGTTAGAGTATTCTAATGTGGATACGACGGGTGAATTGGTGAATATGATTCAAACCCAGCGGATGTATCAAGCTTCGACACAAGTGATTTCAACTTCTAAGACATTATTTAACCGAATCCTTCAAATTTAAAATTTCGTTTTACTTTTTTGGATCCTGCCGACAAATCCTTGTCGGCTTTTTTGTTTCTACTCTTCCATATCTATGTTATCGGCTATTTCCTGAAACCTTTAGACTTAAAATATTAAAAGTTGGCATAGTTTTAGCTAATTTATTTTTGAAAACAAAAAGCGTGTCAAATCGTTAACACACAAGGGAAATGTTTGGATTGTGCAAAGCTCTCAAACAGACCTTTTATAAGGTTAAGGTCATACAAGGTTTAAGACCTTAACCTATTTTAAGAATTTGGAGAAAACTGATGAACCGTATGCTCTATATTTCCATGAGTGGTGCCAAAGAGGTGATGCTCTCGCAGGCGAATACGGCGAATAATTTGGCAAATGCTAATACGGATGGGTTTAAAAAAGACTTTAATGAATTCCGTGCACAGCATGTAGAAGGGCCAGGTTGGAATTCCAGAGCCTATTCACTGGATGAAAGACCCGCTACAGATTTTACAGCAGGTCCGATTAAGGTGACAGGTCGAGATATGGATATCGTGACCAAAGAGAATGGCTTTTTAATGATTCAAGCACCTGATGGCACCGATGCTTTGACAAGAACGGCCAGTATGCAAATCACGGCTAATGGAGATTTGGTCGATGTGCATGGTAACCCGATTTTGAACGAAGGGGGGGCGCCGATCAATATTCCGCCTGCTCGTGGGATTCATATTGGAGATGATGGGACGATCTCGTTTATCCCAGCGGATTCTCCGAGTAATGAATTGGTTGTTTTAGATCGCTTACGATTGGTGAAGCCTGATTTGAAACAATTAGAAAAAGGGTTGGATGGTTTTATTCGCACCAAGCAGGAAGATTTGCCACAAGCGGATGTTAAGGTGGTCAGTGGTGCTTTAGAAGGCAGTAATGTCAATACGATTGAAGCCTTGACCAATATGATTGAGTTATCTCGTAAATATGAGATGCAGATCAAGATGATGCAGACAACAAAACGCCATGCGCAAGCTTCGGATAAGTTATTGTCTATGCGTTAGAAAATAGATAACGACCAGAAAAAGCAAGGGGAAAGATCATGAATAGAGCACTTTATGTTGCGAAAACAGGTTTGGAGGCACAAACTTTTCGTCTGGCGGCCATTTCAAACAATATTGCAAATGCGAATACTTATGGCTATAAAACAGGGCGAGCGGAATTTGAAGATTTGCTCTATCAAAATGTCCGTCAACCTGGTGCTCAGGCAACACAAGATGAATCGAATACGCTCCCCTCTGGATTGCAGTTGGGGACAGGGGTTAAAGCTGCTGGAGTTCAAAAGATTTTTACTCAGGGAAACCTGATGATGACTAACAATCAATTGGATTTGGCAATTGAAGGTAGGGGATTTTTTCAGGCATTGGATCAAAATGGTAATATTATGTATACCCGCGATGGTTCATTTCAGATCAATCAGAATGGAGATTTGGTGACCTCTTCAGGGTATTTGGTTGAGCCTAATATCAATATTCCTCAAGATGCAACAAAGATCACTATTTCTCGTGATGGAACGGTTTCTGTTAAACAGCCTGGGAGTACGCAACTCAACCAAGTGGGACAGTTGCAAATTGCGACTTTTATTAACCCTGCTGGTTTAGAGGCGGTCGGGCAGAACTTTTTTACTGAAACGACGGCTTCAGGAGCGCCAACCGTGAATAATGCAGATACCGCAGAAGCTGGTGCTGTGCTTCAGGGATCTTTAGAATCTTCTAATGTGAATACAGTAGAAGAGTTGGTTGGAATGATTGAGGCTCAGCGAACCTATGAGATGAATTCCAAGGCGATTAAAGCCGCTGATGGTATGATGCAGTACCTTAATAATAATGTATAGGTATGAGTGATGAAATATTTTAAATTAGTACTATTTTCACTCTTTCTAGGGCAGTTGGTTGGGTGTTCTAGTGCACCTGAGAGAATGCAAAAGTTTGATTATTCTCCCGCCTATCCAGTCAATATTCCTCAGCAAGCTGCACCGAAAAATGGTTCTCTGTTTCAAGCAGGAGGGATGACGCTATTTGATGATTCACGCGCGCATAAGGTTGGGGATATTATTACAATTAAACTCAATGAGAATTTTGCAGCGAAAAAGAAAGATGAAGCTAAATTTAATAAGTCGAATAAACAGGATTATGGTGTTTCAACACCGTTGAATATATTTGGTAAAAGTGCAGATAAGGTTTTAAAAGAAGCGGGAACTTTTGGTGTGGGGTATGGTTCATCAGGTCAATTTAATGGTAAAAGTGATGTGAAACAGAACTCTAGTTTGCAAGGTTCAATTGCCGTCACGGTTGTCAAAGTGATCTCTAATGGCAACCTTGTGATTAGAGGAGAAAAGTGGATTACGATTCATGATGGGGAAGAGGTGGTGCGTTTTGCAGGGATTATTCGTCCTGAAGACATCAGCCCTGACAACACTATCGATTCGACCAAGGTGGCTGATGTGCGTTTAATTTATAAAGATACAGGCGTAGCAGGTGATACCGCACGACCAGGTGCTGTGACTAAGTTCCTCAATAAATATTGGCCTTTATAACCCTATTCAACCTATTGAATTTTAGAGGAGAAAGTTTTAAACTAGTCCTTACAATTTTAAACAATTACAAATTGCCTTCAAAAAAAATTTGTAACTTTCGTTTCACCGGCTTGTTTTTTCTGAGCATTTTGTGCTTATCTCATACAAGATGCTCTCTATCTCCTTTTTGCAAGCCGGTTTTTTCTTTCCCTCTTTCCCTTAACTT
>JALUXI010000244.1 GCA_027019045.1 Piscirickettsiaceae bacterium
TTTATCTGCATCAGGATGCTTTTCCACACTGATCACCAAGCCGACCACCACTTTGCTAAAAGGCGGTGCGACAGGTTCAATGCCATCGACTTCTAGTCCCGCAAGACTCAACTCTTCTGCCAAGGTTTCTGTGTCCCACTCAGGGTTCACCCAAGTTCTTAACCACTTTTCACTTACTTTCATCTGTCTGGCCGCCTATTTAAACTGTTTGAGGAATCGTAAATCGTTTTCAAAGAACTGTCGCAAGTCTTTCACGCCGTAACGCAACATAGCGAGTCGTTCAACACCCAGACCAAAGGCCAAGCCAGTATATTTTTCACTGTCCACGCCGACATTCTTCAATACATTAGGATGCACCATGCCACACCCTAGCACCTCAATCCAACGCCCATCACCAAATAGATCCGTCGCTATGTCCACTTCAGCAGAAGGCTCAGTGAAAGGGAAATAAGAAGGGCGGAAACGCGTTTTTAGGTTCTCATCTTCAAAAAACTGGCGTAAGAATTGCGTTAAAAGTGTTCGCAACTGTGCAAAAGAGGCTTTCTCTTCAATAATCAATCCTTCCACCTGATGGAACATCGGCGTATGAGTTTGATCTGAATCACAACGATAAACTCGACCAGGGGCAATGATACGCAGCGGTGCATTGCGTTTTTCCATGGTACGAATCTGCACGCCTGAAGTATGGGTTCTCAATACTGTCTGGGCATCAAAATAGAAGGTATCGTGCATCGCTCTTGCAGGGTGGGTTTCAGGGATATTCAAGGCTTCAAAGTTATGCCAATCATCTTCCACTTCAGGTCCTGTTTCAATATCAAATCCTGCTTTGGCAAAAATCAGCTCAATACGGTGTAGCGTACGGGTCACAGGGTGCAAGCCACCCACATCTACGCCTCGCCCTGGTAGAGTGATATCCACCGACTCTTCCGCCAACTGCTTCGCCAATTTTTCATCATCCAGCTGCTGCTTTTTCTTGCCGATCAGCTGCTGAACTTGTTGCTTGGCTTCATTGATCCACTGACCCACTTTGGGGCGTTCTTCTGGGCTGAGTTGACCCAGTGTTTTCATCATGGCGGTGAGCTCACCCTTTTTCCCTAAAAGCTGAACACGGAGGGCATCCAAGTCCGCATGATTAGCGACCGACTGAATCGCCGACTCCGCTTGGGAAAGAATCTCTTGCAGTTTCTGTTGCATGGTTGTGTGCCTTATTTAAGCTTTTAAAAGTATAAAGATAAACGAAATGCTCGATGCTTATCTTTACACTCTCAATAAAGAAAAAAGGGGACAAAAGTCCCCTTTTCATTAAGTATGATTAACTTAATTATGCCAAAGCTGCTTTCGCTTTTTCAGCAATGGCACTGAAGGCGGCTGCATCGTGTACAGCGATATCAGAAAGGACTTTACGATCCACTTCGATACCTGCTTTGTTCAAGCCGTTAATGAAACGGCTGTAAGTCAAGCCATTCATACGAGCAGCAGCATTGATTCGTGCAATCCATAGACGACGGAATTGACGCTTACGCTGACGACGGTCACGATATGCGTATTGACCCGCTTTCGTAACGGCTTGTTTAGCAACACGGAAAATTTTACGACGCGCGCCGTAGTAACCTTTTGCTTGCTTTAATACTTTCTTGTGCCGCTTGCGTGCAATGACACCTCTTTTTACTCTAGCCATCTGTTAACTCTCCCTTATACGTATGGTAGCATGCGGCGAACCATTGCCACATCTGAATCGTGAATCATGCAAGCTGCACGCAACTTACGCTTCCGTTTGGTCGATTTCTTGGTCAAAATATGACGCAAGTGAGAGTGTTTACACTTAAAACGGCCAGAGCCCGTTTTTTTAAAACGCTTTGCAGCGCCTCGGTTAGTCTTAATCTTAGGCATTTCTAAAATGACTCCGCATTGGAGGGTTCGCTAAACCCTGAGTTTATAAGATCATCTGACAATAGTTGTCAGACAAACGGAACAACGAACAGCACTGAGGGAGCTGCACCAGTAACTGAGCTTTGACAAAACCGAAGGTAACTACTCAGCTCACCCCTGAAATCCGCCACTTCTGCGTTAGAAAATGGTCATTTACCCATTGTAAACTCACATTTTCCGCCTTGAATTGACGAATTTCAGCGGTAACCTGAGCAGTTACGGTATCTACTGAAAGTTTCAACTGACGATTTTGTCTAAATACTCAGTCCCGATTGTTGTGTGTCAGCTTATTTAGCTGACTTTTTCGCTGGGGCGACCATCATTTGCATTTGACGGCCTTCCATTTTGGGCATCTGTTCAACAGTCGCCACATCTTGGATATCCTCACGAATGCGTTCCAGCATCTTCAATCCCAGTTCCTTATGGGTAATCTCACGGCCTCGGAACCATATGGTAACCTTGACCCGATCTCCGTTATCAAGAAAACGCATCAGGTTGCGTAGCTTGACCTGATAGTCTCCTTCCTCAGTTCCTGGGCGAAACTTAACTTCTTTAACCTGGACTTGTTTCTGCTTTTTCTTCGCTTCTTGCGCCTTTTTCTGTTGCTGATAAAGGTGCTTACCATAGTCCATAATTTTGCAAACTGGAGGATTTGCTTTGGCAGTAATCTCAACCAAGTCTAACCCTTCTTCTTCCGCCTTTTGCAAAGCTTCTTGAATGGGGACAATCCCTAGCTGCTCGCCATCTGTACCAATAAGCCGCACCTCTTTGGCACGAATCTGTTCATTGATGGCATCTTTCGGTGCTTCTGCTTTTTGTGGTTTCCCACGACCTCTTCTTACTGCGATGGTTCAATCCTCCAATTATTTTATTTAATCTGCGTCGTAACTCCTCAGCTCACCCCTGAAATCCGCCACTTCTGCGTTGGAAAATGGTCATTTACGACTTGTAAACTCACATTTTCCGCCTTAAATTGACGAATTTCAGGGGCAACCTGAGCAGTTACGGTGTCAACTGAGAGTTACTCTTCTTCTACAACACGACCCAAGTTTGAGACATCTTCTACGAACAATTCCACAAGCTGTTCAAAAGTGAAACTGCCTAAGTTTTCTCCGCCTCTGGCACGAACATTCACCGTGCCTTCTTGCATCTCTTGGTCACCTACGACCAGAATATAAGGGACGCGTTGTAAAGTGTGTTCGCGAATTTTAAACCCTACCTTCTCATTTCTCAAGTCTGATTCCACTCTAAAGCCATGTTTTTGCAATTTTTTAGCAAAATCGGCCACATATTCATTATGAACATCAGAAATAGAGACAACAACCGCTTGAACAGGCGCCAACCAAGTTGGGAATTTACCTTCATAATGTTCAATCAAAATCCCAACAAACCGCTCCAAAGAACCTAAAATGGCACGGTGAATCATCACAGGGTGATGTTTTTCGTTATCCGCTCCGACGAAAACGGCATTCAAACGATCTTCTTGTGGCATAGAGAAATCAAGCTGAATGGTGCCACACTGCCAAACTCGACCGATACAGTCAGTCAACTGGAACTCTATCTTTGGACCATAAAAAGCCCCTTCTCCAGGCTGGAGTTTATAGTCCAACCCTGCCTCTTTCAGCGTGGCCTCTAACGCATTTTCTGCAAGATCCCATACTTCATCGGAGCCGACTCGTTGTTCAGGGCGAGTGGAGAATTTGACCGCAATGTTATCAAACCCAAAATCCGCATAGGTTTTAAACACCAAGTCAATACAGGCTTGTACTTCTTGCTGAATCTGCTCTGGCGTACAGAAGATATGTGCATCATCCTGGGTAAAAGAACGCACACGCATGAGGCCATGTAATGTCCCAGACGGCTCATTACGATGGACTAAGCCAAATTCTGCCAAACGAATCGGTAAATCACGGTAGCTATGCAAATGACGGTTATAGACCTGAATATGCCCAGGACAGTTCATCGGTTTCACCGCATAGTCACGATTATCAGTCTCAGTGGTGAACATATTGTCTTTGAACTTATCCCAGTGACCCGATTTTTCCCACAAGCTGCGATCCATCACCAAAGGCGTACGAATCTCTTCATAACCATTCTCTTGTAGTTGCTGACGCATATAGTCTTCAACCACACGGAACAAAACGGTACCTTTTGGATGCCAAAATGCCATACCAGGGGCGATATCTTCTAGATGGAACAGATCCAACTGTTTCCCTAGCTTACGGTGATCCCGTTTTTCAGCCTCTTCCATCATTTTCAGATAGGCTTTAAGCTCATCTTTATTGCGGAAGGCCACACCATAAGCCCGCTGCAACATTTTATTATTTGAGTCACCACGCCAATAAGCCCCTGCCACATGGGTTAATTTGAAGGCTTTAATAAACCCCATGTGCGGCACATGAGGACCGCGGCACATATCAACATACTCTTCATGGAAATAGAGGTTAAACTCCGTTTCCTCTGGCATATCAGCAATCAGCTCAAGCTTGTAAGGCTCATTGCGCTCTTCAAAGATACGAATCACCTCTTCTCTAGGCAGGCGTTTCTTAATGACTGGATATTTGGTTTTCGCCAGTTGCTGCATGCGTTTTTCAATCTGCTTGAGTTCTTCTGGCCCAATCTTCTCTTCTAAATCAAAATCATAGTAGAAACCATTTTCAATCACAGGCCCAATGGCCATTTGAGCATTAGGATAAAGCTGCTTCAATGCATGACCAAATAGATGGGCGCAAGAGTGACGCATAATATGCAGTCCATCTTCATCTTTCAGCGTGACGATTTCTAAAGTGGCATCCTCCGTAATCAAGTCGCAAGCATCCACTAATTCACCATTAACTCGACCTGCAATCGTGGCTCGAGCCAACCCTTCACCAATATCCTGCGCCACTTGCAACACAGAAACTGCTTCTTCATAACTCCGCTGAGACCCATCTGGCAATGTAATGACTGGCATCTTTATCCTCTTAACATAAAATTTCGCAAAGCAAGGAATTATAACAAAAAACCCGCCATGTCGGCGGGCTAAATAATCAAGGCGTGATGACTATCATTTAAAACTTACGAAATCACTCACTGAGCTCTCTCGCTCGTTTCCAAATAAATTTCTCCACCTTTTTCATCAAAGTCTTTCGACTTTTCACTCATGCCGACTTCAATCGCGACGCCTAAGTCTTTGATGCCCTTTTCTGCGGCATAGTCACGAATGTCTTGTGTGATTTTCATCGAACAGAATTTTGGACCACACATGGAGCAGAAGTGAGCCACTTTTGCCGACTCTCTGGGTAGCGTTTCATCATGGTATTCTCTAGCACGGTCTGGATCCAAGCCGATGTTGAACTGATCATACCAACGGAATTCAAAGCGAGCTTTAGACATCGCATTGTCACGAATCTGCGCACCAGGAAAACCTTTCGCTAAATCCGCTGCATGGGCTGCGATTTTATAGGTGACAATCCCCTCTTTTACATCCTCTTTATTTGGCAAACCCAAATGCTCTTTGGGCGTAACATAACAGAGCATCGAGGTCCCATACCAACCAATCTGAGCAGCTCCGATACCTGAGGTGATGTGATCATACCCAGGTGCAATATCGGTGACCAAAGGTCCAAGCGTATAGAAAGGCGCTTCGTAACAGTCCTGCAGCTCCTTATCCATATTCTCTTTAATCATCTGCATTGGCACATGACCAGGCCCTTCAATCATCACCTGCACATCGTGTTCCCAAGCGATTTTGGTCAATTCCCCTAAAGTTTCCAACTCACCGAACTGTGCCGCATCATTCGCATCCGCAATCGAACCAGGTCGCAACCCATCCCCCAAAGAGAAAGAGACATCATAGGCTTTCATAATTTCACAAATCTCTTCAAAATGGGTATAGAGGAAATTCTCTTTATGATGATGCAGACACCACTTCGCCATAATTGAGCCACCCCGAGAGACAATCCCCGTCACCCGCTCAGCCGTCATCGGAATATACCGCAATAGCACACCCGCATGGATCGTAAAGTAATCCACGCCCTGCTCAGCTTGCTCAATCAGAGTATCTTTAAACACTTCCCAAGTGAGATTTTCGGCAATCCCATTGACCTTTTCCAGGGCTTGATAAATCGGCACAGTACCAATCGGGACTGGGGAATTTCGCACAATCCACTCACGGGTTTCATGAATATTTTTCCCCGTGGAGAGATCCATTACCGTATCACCTCCCCAACGGGTCGCCCAGACCATCTTTTCCACCTCTTCTTCAATCGAAGAAGTGGTGGCTGAGTTCCCGATATTAGCATTGATTTTGACACGGAAATTACGCCCAATAATCATCGGCTCAATTTCAGGGTGATTGATATTGGCAGGGATAATCGCACGACCTGCGGCAATCTCTTGACGAACAAATTCAGGCGTATATTCATCAGGAATATTGGCACCAAAAGAAACGCCTTTATGCTGCTTCAACAACCCTTGCGCTCGTGCTTCCTGCAGTTTGCAGTTTTCACGAATCGCTACGAACTCCATTTCGGGAGTGATAATGCCTTGACGGGCATAGTGCATCTGAGTGACATTTTTACCCGCCTTAGCCCGACGAGGCTTAGGAATATTAGGGAAACGCACCGCTTCAAGCTTGGCATTGGTGTGCCGTTCATGGAAATATTGAGAGGTAAAATCACTCAACAACTCCGTATCCCCTCGCTCCTCAATCCACTGGGTACGAATCTTTTTAATCCCTTGATGAAAATCCACTTTTTCATTCGGATCGGTATAGACACCAGAGGTATCATAAACCGTCAAAGGGGGATTGGGTTCAAATGAACCATCTGCAAGCGGCGTATCGCTTAAAGTGATTTCCCGCATGGGAACTTGAATGTCTGGACGAGATCCTTTGACATAAATTTTGTGCGAACTGGGGAAAGGCTCCACATACGACTGGTTCACCTCTTCCAAATTTTCTAAAACGGCACTCATGCATTACTCCTTCGTTGCCCGCTAAAGGTTTTTTCCTTTAGCCTTGTTCTCTTTTCGAGTGCTTTACATAAGATGGGGTGCGAGGTAGAAAGTGAGATAAAACTTTTCTAATCAAGGCGGAAACCGTAGGGAATAGCAGCGCTATTGCCAAGGGCTTCCAACACAGAGTAGGGAAGTTTTAGCCATTTCTAACCGTGAATCATCTTATGCAAAGTACTCCTATCCCTACGACCGCATTACCGGCATCAGGTTCGATGAGTCTCTTCTCAGCCAGGCTTTGCCTAGCACCTCAAAAGAGAACCGTTAATTATAC